>MNZP01000038.1 GCA_001873675.1 Syntrophaceae bacterium CG2_30_49_12
GAACAATACAAGGGGTTAGTATGCCTATTTTATGATAATATACCATTAACATTGATCTCAGTAAGGCTCGTCTGAAGGTTTTGGGGGTATGTGACACTACTATCCCTCATGAATCAGGCTGCTCTCCTGAAATTTTGCCCTGAAATCACCCCTCAGAGCAGAGGATGAACTACATTTTCCGATCCCAAAAAACATTGGCCAGATTTAGGTAACATGTTTTATGTTGAGCTCAACATAAATAGTGATTGGTCATCTGGCACCAAGCATGGCATGCCCAATTGAACCGTTTACAAACGTAACCGAAAATTTCCAGCCATACGTACCGATCTCCCTCGCAGAGGAAAATGTCCTCGCGATGATCACCGCGCGAGGTTACATGATAGAGACCGCCCGCCAGTTCAATTCTTAAAGGCCTTGCCATAGTTTTACCATAGCAGAAAAATTGTTGAATTGCAAGACCTGACCCCTATCCTCCTATCCTCTACAAAAAAAGATTACTCCCACTCAATCGTACTGGGTGGTTTTGAACTGATGTCATAGACGACTCGGTTTACACCCCTCACCTCATTGATGATGCGGTTAGAGACCCTGCCGAGAAGGTCATAGGGGAGCCTGGCCCAGTCCGCCGTCATGGCATCGTCACTCGTTACGGCGCGTATAGCCACGACATGCTCATAAGTTCTCTGATCTCCCATAATTCCCACCGTCCTCAGCGGCAGGAGGACGGCAAAGGACTGCCATAACTTACGGTAGAGGTTATTCCCCCTTATCTCTTCAAGGAGAATGGCATTTACCTTACGCAGGATGGAAAGCCTTCGCCTGGTAACCTCGCCGATAATACGCACAGCGAGACCGGGACCGGGAAAAGGCTGTCTCCAGATGATATCGTCGGGGAGACCAAGTTCTTTACCCAGGATGCGCACTTCATCCTTGAAGAGGTGCTTGAGCGGCTCGATGAGTTTCAGACCCATCTTCTGGGGAAGCCCACCCACATTATGGTGCGATTTAATAACTGCGCTGGGGCCGCCGAATGCCGACCGGGACTCGATGAGATCGGGATAAAGGGTCCCCTGGGCAAGATATTCTGCTCCCTTGATCTTGCGGGCCTCCCTCTCAAAAACCTCTATAAAAATACGCCCGATAATCTTTCGCTTTCTTTCCGGGTCTAAGACCTTTTTCAAGCCGGCAAGAAACAGTCTCTGGGCACTGACGATTTTCACGTTAATGTGGAAGCGCTCCCGGAATTCTCTCGCCAGCTTCGTTTCATCCTCTCCCAGAAGACCATTGTCCACGAAGATACAGGTAAGATGGTCTCCGATGGCCCGATGGAGCAGCATCGCGGCAACAGAAGAGTCTACGCCACCGCTCAAGCCGAGTATTACCCGCCTGTCACCGACCTGCGCCCTGATCTCCTCTACGGTATCCCTGACGAAAGACTTCATCGTCCATGTCTTCCGGCAACCGCAGATACGGGAGAGGAAGTTTGCCAGCATCTTCCCTCCGTCAGAGGTATGGACGACCTCCGGGTGAAACTGCAACCCGTAAAGCCGCCGTGCCGCATTCTCTGCCGCCGCTACCTCTGTATTCTCCGTAGAGGCGGTAATCTCAAAACCAGAGGGTAGTCTGCCGATAGAATCTCCATGGCTCATCCAGCATCTTGTCTTTTCCTCTATGCCGGAGAATATCCCAGCATGGTGTTTCAGGTGGAGTTCGGCAAAGCCGTATTCCCGTTTCTCGGCCCTGACCACTTCACCCCCCAGGGCATCAATCATGTACTGCATACCGTAGCAGATACCAAGTATCGGTATATTTAAGTCAAAGATACCCCTGTCTACCCGTGGGCTTCTCTCTTCATAGATGCTTGCCGGACCCCCGGACAGGATAATCCCCTCCGGCTGCATTGCCTTTATCTTCGCGAGATCTGTCTCCGGGGGGTCGATCTGACAGTACACATGGCGCTCACGGACACGTCTGGCGATAAGCTGATTGTACTGAGAACCAAAATCAATAACGAGGATCACGGTGTTTTCCTCATAAACCGGACAAATTTCTCAAAGAGATAAGTGACATCGTGTGGACCGGGCGCCGCCTCCGGATGGTATTGCACGCTGAAGGCATCAAGAGCGGGAATGGAGATGCCTTCAGAGGTATTATCATTTAAGTTATTGTAGGTCTTTTCTAAATCCTGCGGAAGGGATTCCGGCAGGACGACAAAACCATGGTTCTGCGAGGTGATCTCGATACGTCCCGTTTGCCGGTTTTTGACCGGCTGATTGATACCGTGATGGCCGAACTTAAGTTTCTCTGTCCTGCCCCCCAGGGCCTGCCCCAGAATCTGATGTCCCAGGCAGATACCGAAAAGGGGAACCTTCCCAAGCATCCTGCGAACCACCTCAACGATATAGGGCAGAGCAGCCGGATCGCCGGGCCCGTTGGAAAGGAGCACACCATCGGGCTTATAGGAAAGAATTTCCCCCTCGGAGGCCGTGGCGGGCAAGACAAAGACATCACAACCACAGTTTTCAAGATTACGGAGGATATTGTATTTGACACCGCAGTCGAGAACGACAACCCGCAACCGTCCCTCCTGGGATTGTCCTTTCCCTTTCCCGACCGGTTGCGGCGCCCCGTCTTTCCATAGATAGGGCTGCTTGCAGGTGACCTCTTTGACCAGGTCCCTGCCGACCAGACCGGGATATGCCCGTACACGCTCCAGTAAAAGATCGGTATCATCCGTCTCGGTGGAAAGTATACCGCGCATGGCGCCTTCCTGTCTGATACGTCGGGTCAGGGCCCTTGTATCAATCCCTTCGATGCCGATCTTATGATGTTCCTCCAGGAAGGATTTTAAACTTTGCCGGTTGCGCCAATTACTCGGAAATGGCTGATATTCCCTCACGATAAATCCTTCGAGGTAGATGTCGCCCGACTCCATATCATCAGGGTTGATCCCGTAATTACCGATCAAAGGATAGGTCATGGTGACAAGCTGTCCCTTGTAGGAGGGATCGGTGATAATCTCCTGGTAACCGGTCATCCCGGTATTGAAGACCACCTCTCCCATAGCCTCGCCGCATCCGGCAAAGGCATATCCCCGGTACACACTTCCATCTTCCAGAACCAGCAGGGCCGCCGATTGCTGTTGCTTTAACAGCGGCATATGTAGCCTCCTTACCCTTCACCTGGAGGGCCACGCTTCGTCGTGGCCATTAAAAAAGTCCGAAGCGTAATGTCTTGGTTTGCCCCCTTCGTTTTTTATACGATGCCGCCTTCAGAATATCAACGACTAAAAACTTGACTCCCGGGCGCTAAATGTGTCAAGTTTAAGCGCCTTGATGTAAGTTTTCTCAAGATGCAAAATGAAGGGGAGGTTATTTAATGTGCAACGAGGATGTGCTAAAAGAGTTAAAAATCCTTCAGGAAAAATACGAGGAAGAATTACGTCGGATTTTAAGTAAGATACCGGATGCCGAAAAGGAGTACGTCACCTTTTCGGGTTTAACAGTCAAGCCCCTCTATACACCTTACGATATCGCAAAAACAGATTTTTTGCAGGATATCTCTTTTCCGGGGCAATACCCTTATACACGTTCCGTGTTCCCCGCCGGCTACCTTTCCCGCCGCCTGAATATAAGGCAGGTTACGGGGGTGGGAACGGCGGAGGAAACCAACAAGAGGTGGAAATTCCTCCTCTCCCACGGGGCCTCTGCCCTTTCCTTTGTGAAGGATGATGGCTCTGGCGCCCGTGCCGACAGCGACGATGAGAGGGTAAAAGGGTTGGTGGGCAGGTGCGGCGTAGTCCTGGATACGCTTTATGATTATGAGACCCTCTTCGATGGCATTGACATGACAAAATATCCTGTCCACATGATCACGTCAACAGCCTACGCCCTGGCCTGCTATCTTATCATTGCCGAGAAACGTGGTATTGATTTCAAGAAACTCAGAGGGAGCATGTCGAACTGGATGAGGCCCGAGAATGAATGTATAGACATGTTGGAATACTGCACCAGAAACGTGCCTCTGTTCAATATCGGTTATCTCGACATGAGAAATGTGAGGGAAGGCGGCTGCACCGCCGCCCAGGAGATAGCCTTTGGCGTTGCCACCGCCATGGCGGGAAGCGACGCCCTGATCGCCAAGGGGATCGGCATTGATGATTTTCTCCACCGGGTAACCTGGTTTATAAACTCCGGCCCCGATTTTTTCGAGGAGGCAGCCAAATTCCGTGCCCTGAGAAGAGTATGGGCCAGGATCTTCCGTGAGCGTTACAACGCTAAAAATCCCTCTTCTCTGCTGTGCAGGATGCATTGCCAGACCTTCGCCCCCACCCTTACCAAGCAGCAGCCCTTCAACAATCTCATCAGAAGCACAATCTACGCCTTAGCCGCAATTATGGGCGGCGTTCAGTCCCTCCATGTCAACTCATTTGACGAAGCCCTGGCCATCCCCACGGAATTTTCCGCCCTGCTATCGGTAAGGACGCAGCAGATCATTGACCTGGAAACGGGGGTCACAGATGTCATAGATCCCCTCGGCGGCTCGTATTACGTGGAATGGCTTACCAACAAACTGGAAGAAGAAGCTATCTCCATTATTGACACCATTCAATCTATGGGAGGCGCCTTCAAGGCGTGGGACTGGATGTGCAATGAGATAAGGAAAGCCGCCATGCGTAGTCAGGAGGAGCTTGATACCGGCAAAAGGCTACTGGTAGGAGTCAACACCTTGGTGGATGAAGATGACATCCAGACGCGGGCCTTGAAGGTGCTGGATGAACATGCGGATTTTGAATGTATATCCGAGTACGATCCCGCCGTGCTTGACAGGCAAATTGCCCGGTTAAACAAGGTAAAGAAGGAACGGGACGAGGTCAAACTGAAGCGGGCGATGAATGTTCTTCTTGAGGTCTTGCGGGCCGGGGAGAACATGATGCCTCCTCTGATTGAGGCGGTAAAGTGCGGCATGACACAGGGAGAATTTGCCGGGCTCAAGTCGGAGGCATACAACCAGGCGGGCGAAGGACCCTATCTTTGCAGCCCGCCCATGACGCTCGCCTGAAGGGAAAGGAGTAAAAAAGCAGACATGGAAAAAGAGCTCAGGTTTTTGTTGGTAAGGGATGATTACTATCATCAGCGAGGTTACTGGGTAATAGCCGGCGCCATGAGAGATGCGGGGATAGAGGTGATTCTGGGCGGTATTCAAACACCGTTAGAGACAGTGGAAACAGCGGTACAAGAGGATGTGGATATCATCGGCTGCCGGATCATGCAGGGAGCGCCAAGTATCGTCATTCCCGTACTTTTCGACAAGATGAAGGAGCGGGGCATCGGAGATGTTCCGGTGATTCTTGGCGGCATTATCCCGGAAAAAGACGAGCGCTTACTCAGAGAGCTGGGAGTAAAAGATATCTTCCATCCCCATACGCCCCTGAAAACGATTGCCGAACGGGTAAAAGCCATCGGGGATGACTATAAGAAACGGAATCCGAAAACTGAGGAAAAGTAAGATAAAGAACCTGTTAAAGAAGAGGATATTGCTCCTCGATGGCGCTGCCGGGACGGAGATCCAGAAGCGGGGTATGCCTTCAGGTGTATGTCCGGAGATGTGGTGCCTGGAAAACCCTGATGTAATAAGCAATATTCATGCAGCCTATCGGCAGGCCGGTTCTGATATAATATACACCTGCACTTTCGGGGCAAATTGCTTCAAACTTGGCCACTACCATACCCAAAATGTCCGGGAGATCAATAAGGACCTGGCGCTCCTTGCCAGGCAAGCCGCGGGAAGGGATGCCCTCATTGCCGGTGATATTGGTCCCACGGGACAGTTCATTGAACCTTTCGGCAGCCTGCCTTTTGAGGAGGCGGTGGAGGCATTTAAGGAACAGGCGCTGGGGCTCCTTGAGGGCGGCGTTGACCTGTTTGTCATTGAAACCATGATGGACATACAGGAGGCGCGTGCCGCCCTGCTGGCTGTCAAAGAGACATGCCGCTGTTTTACCATCGTGACTATGACATATGAAAAAAATGGCCGTACTCTCAACGGCACAGACCCTGTGACGGCACTGATCACGTTGCAGAGCCTTGGCGCAGATGCCGTCGGATGCAATTGTTCGGGAGGGCCGGACATGATGGTGGGGCTTATTGCCGCCATGAAACCTTATGCCATCGTTCCCCTCGTGGCAAAGCCAAATGCCGGTGTTCCACGGCTGGTTGGCAGGACTACGGTTTTCGATATGGATGCCCGTGAATTTGCCGCTTTCGGCACAAAATTTGCGGCCTCGGGCATCAATATGCTGGGGGGGTGTTGTGGTACGACCCCGGATCACATTGCCGCACTGAAAGAAAGCATAAAGAATGAGCAACCCCTTGCCCCCTCACGAAAATCTCTCAGCGCGTTAAGCTCCGCCTTTAATTTCAAGGTATTAGATAAAAATAAACCTCTGTTTATTATCGGTGAACGTTTAAATCCCACGGGGAAAAGCGCCTTGCAACAGGAACTGTTAGAGGGCAAAATGTCCCTCGTCCGGCAATTGACGAAAGAACAGGAGGAGAAAGGGGCCGATCTTTTAGACGTGAATGTCGGGGTTCCTGGTATTGATGAGGTCAAGGCCATCAGGGACATCCTCCGCCTGCTGTCAACGACTACCGGCCTTCCTCTTGTAATTGATTCATCGAGAGTGGAGACGATGGAGGCGGCCCTGCGGCTTTATCCCGGTCGTGCCCTGGTTAATGCTATCTCCGGGGAACGGGAAAAACTCGACAAACTCCTCCCGCTAACGGCAAAGTACGGCGCCATGTTCATCCTTATGCCCTTGACGGATTCTGAGGTCCCGGAAACGGCAGAAAGACGGAAGCCTGTCATTAAGACCGTCTTTCAGGCAGCGAAACGTTTCGGATTTACCAAAGATGACATCATTGTTGATGGGCTGGTGATGACCGTGGCCTCGAATCCCCAGGCGGCATTAGAGGCCATAAAGACCATTGCCTGGTGCGGGAGGCAATTCGGATGCAGGACGCTTCTTGGTCTTTCCAACGTCTCTTTCGGTATGCCCGGACGGAAATGGATGGATGCAACCCTTCTTGCCATGGGACAGGCTTATGGTCTCACCATGGCGATTGCCGATCCCGACAGTGCAGAGATCATGGGGGTGAAGATGGCGGGCGATCTTTTCCTGAAGAAAGATCAGGGTGCCTTATCCTATATTGCCTATTTTTCTTCCCGACCAGGAATCGTCAAAATGGATAGGCAGGCAGAAGATCTCTCACCGGCACAAAAGGTACATCAGGCCATCCTTGAGGGAAATCGTGAAGACATCGTCACCATGGTCGAAGATGCCGTCATCTCCGGGATGGATGCCGCTAAACTGGTGAATGACGTTATGATCCCGGCGATTGTCCTGGTGGGAAAGTTATTTGATGAGAAAAAGTATTTTCTACCCCAGTTGATTGCCGGCGCTGAAGCGATGAAAGAGGCCTTGGGGTATCTTGAACCTAAGCTCAAGAGTGACGGACCTCTCCAGACCGTAAAGGGTGTTGTCCTGCTGGCCACGGTCAGGGGGGACATTCACGATATCGGCAAGAACATTATTGCCCTGTTATTGAAAAATCATGGTTATGACGTTATTGACCTGGGCAAGGACTTACCGGCAGAGGACATCGTCGGCGCCGCAAAACAAACCCGTCCGGATGTCGTCGGCCTTTCGGCGCTGATGACTACCACCATGGTAAATATGAAGGACGTTATTGATCTCGCAAAAAAAGAAGGGCTGACATGTAAATTTATGGTAGGTGGCGCCGTTATGACAAAATCCTATGCCGCTTCTCTCGGGGCAGCCTATGCGAAAGACGGGGTGGAGGCGGTAAGGGTTGTGGAGCAATTGATCACGGGAAGACAATATGGACTACCATGAGATGCTCGTCTCGAACCAGGGGGAGAGAAAGAAGAGGTTGGCGGAAATCGTCCTGAAAAAATCCTTTGCCTACGCCTGTAATAGTAACCCGCCCTTTACACTTACCTCCGGGGGGACAAGCAACTTCTATTTCAACTGCAAGCCGACAACCCTGGACCCTGAGGGAATGAACCTCATCGGAGAGATTATTTTTGAGATGCTAAGAGATGCCGATGTCACGGCAGCGGGTGGTCTTACCCTTGGAGCGGACCCCATCGCCAATGCCCTTTCCCTGATTTCATATCAAAAGGGAAAGCCCATTAAATCCTTCACCGTGAGAAAAGAGATAAAAGGGCACGGGACGAAAAGCGCCATCGAAGGAGATGTCAAACCGGGGGAGAAGGTCGTAATCTTAGACGATGTTATTACGACGGGGGGATCAACGATCAGAGCGATAGAACGTGTTCGAGAGGCAGGGCTGATAGTAGACCGTGTCATTGTCCTCATTGACCGGGAAGAGGGCGGCAGGGAAAATATCGTTGAGAAAGGCCGTGTCAACCGGGTCAGCATTAGTGCGGTGCTGACAAGGACGGAGATCATGACCC
>MNZP01000081.1 GCA_001873675.1 Syntrophaceae bacterium CG2_30_49_12
CATCATCCCAGAGGATATCCTGATCCTCGCCGCCTTCGATCCGGTCTTTGACCAAGGCGTAGAGGGTCTTCATATAAACGTCATAGGGTCGGACAGGTGCGATTGCCCAGGATGCCTTCATTTCCTGCATCAGGCTTTCATCGAAATCCTGGGCTTCCTTCCAGAGGTCTTCAAACCACCGGACAAGCTCGGCATGGTTGTCGTTGCCCTGAACAATGACATTGAGTTCCGTGTTGTGAGTGACGCCGGAGAGGGTCAGGTTGGATGAGCCGACCACGGCGATTCCTTCTTCATGACGATCCATAGGTTTGCCGCTGCGGTCATAAACTGTGCCGTAATCGAAAATATAAGCCTTTGCATGGAGACGGCCTCGTGTGTAAACTCGAACCTTGAGGCGTTTTTCTTCGATCATACGCACCAGGGATTTGACCAGCGACTCCCCTTCGTCCGTCTGATCCATAAGTTCCATGCCCGTCCGGATACTCCCTATCGTCTCCACCGACATTTGTCTGATGTCGCTCCGTTTCGGATACCGCTCCGTCTCGGCAGCGTCGGCAACCATCTCCAGGCGGTGATATCCTTCGGCCAACTGTTCCAGGGTTTCCCGGTTGGTCGTATTGCCGATGAGCAACCGCAATTCCTTGATCCGGGAAAGTTTTTCTGAAATGGCTGTCAGGCCTGAAAGAAAAAAGTAACCCACGGCAAATCGGGCCGCGTCGCTGGAGTCAAGAATCCGGTTAATATGATCCACCAGTTTTTCCTGACGGTTGTCAATAATGTCATGGGTAGGCATGAATCATCCTTTTATTGATTGACAACGGGTTCTGTCACTCCGTCAGTCGAAGGCGGAGAAGTTTCCTGGCCAGGGCGTAGATGTCTTTTTTTGCCCCTTCTTTACGAAGGCCGACAGCCACGACGATGACGATCACCCTCGCTTTTTCGACCTTGTAGATAATGCGATACCTCTGACCGACGGCCCGAACGCTCCGGTATCCCGCAAGTTCGCCCAACAGAGCTTTCCCCTGCTTTTCCGGTTCCTGCCGGAGACGGTCAATGGCATTCCTGACCTTTCCCCTGATCCGCCCGTCCGGAATTGCCTGAAGCATCCGTTGCGCCGCCGGCGTGATGAAAACAGGCCACATTACCGCCCCGCCCCGGCGCCGATTTCTTCCCACGGGATAAGCTGTCCTTCTTTCAGTTCCTCTATGCTTTTCCTGAGTTGCATCATCAGGGCCTCGTCTCCCAAAATCTCCAGGGTTTCCTCAAGGGCTTCGTAAAGCTCCCAGGACATAATGGCCATGACCGGCCTTCCCCGCCTGGTAATGGCGACAACGTCCAGGTCTGCCTCCTGCTCAAAGAGTTCGGGGATATTCGTCAGTTTCTTTCTTGCCTCAATGATGGATATACTTTTCGGCATACATCCTCCTTCATCTGTACTTTTATAAGTATCTCTTTTCGTACATTTCCTGTCAAGGTTTATTTTTTTGTTGCCGCGATCGCAATCCCATCATCCGTCAGCCGGTACAGTTGCAAAACAGTCCTTTTCCATCCAACCCCACCGCGCCGTGCTATTCATTTTCAATCAAAATTGCCCATAGGCGGTCTCATGTTGTAATAAACAACCTTGTCAAAGCTAAGAAGCCCCTTTATGTTTTCAAGGAGATGTTTATACCCGTTGTTCATATATAGAATCAGAGAATAATCGGCAACAGGTTCGGGGCTTTTCCATTCAAGCGCTTTTTTGATTTCATCTGGCGTCATATTATTGGATATTTCCTTTTCTTGGGGAGAAAGTTGGCCTACCACTTCTTCGGGAGTAAGAACGGAGATTTCCTCATCTCTTTCACGCTTTCTTTTTATGGCAATAACAGCAGCAACCTTTTTGGAGACGTTAGAATCTGTAAAGAATCCATCTTCTTTTCTACTCCAGGACTGCTTTATCCACACCCCGCTCACCGTTGATCTTAGGCGGCATGGAAAGCCATTTAAACGGCAGTCCCGATCTATCAGCAATTCGCTGAACATGGAACGGATCCGACTGCCCTGTTACAGCCCACAGTTCCCGGACCAGGGCATGATTTTGCTTAGCGCCTGCCGCCGCGTATGCAGCTTGCTGTTCACGGACTGCATTATTTCCATATTCTATCCTATCATTATGGACACCTGCCATTGAAAGATGCTTTTAGAGGTTCATCCGGTTCTTGCATACTTTCTGATTTGGAAAGGTAATACAGCTTCAGGCTGACGGATTTGTTACACCTACAAAGTGTTAGATTGATGTATTGAGAGAAGTAATGATTCCCGATGGAAATATGCGATTCATGCCCACTTCTTTCAGCATACCTTTCAACTTTGAAAAGTGTCCGGTAGAATTGAGCATTACTTCAAGCTGACATATATGAATCCAGCATTTCAGGTAGTTTCCAAAACCCTGCCTTAACGCCATGCCCTTTATTGTAAGTGTATATCTTGTAGTGGTCATCAAACGTGAACGCTGCGCGAATGTCGTGTTTCTCCATCAAGATAAAGCTTGTGCAGTCAGTAATGCTAAAGCGTTGCTCAATATACCGAAAGTATATGGGAACTGCCTTGACAATAGTATCTTTCTTAACCCAAAGCTGTTCTATCTTGATGGGGGCCCCAGGGAGTGGATTGTGAATAAGCGCATCTAGTTGTTGCAACACTTCAATTGGTAAGTGCGTGAGACGAGACATGGCTTCAGAATAAATGTAATTGCTTGTCAGAAGCCGAAGGTTGTAACGAAGAATGAACGTATCTTTGAATGTTGCGGCTTGTTTGTGGTATTGGTCTGCGTGGTCAAATAAGGCTACGAAGGCACTGGTATCTACAAACAACTTGTGCCCTCTGTCTGGCGAAAGCCTTCGCTCCATTCTTCCTTCCATCGCTAGTGCTGTCGGAGACCTTCTTAATCGGTTAACTTCCGGCAAACAGCGGATGTTCCCGTAATTTCTCTATCTCCTCCGGACTACGCTCTAGCAAAGGCTCAGTTGGACGCTCCCGCACTACTGCGTCCCATGGTGAGGCCCCCCCAGGAAATCCCAATTGGAGTGTTTCAAAAATAACATGCGTATAGTTTTCGCTCTCTATTTGAGCAAATTCAATGGCATTTTCGTATTTCGTCATTATCCTGCCTCCTAACTGAACGGTATCCACGGATCAACGACCGGTTGACCATCCTGTTTAATGATTTGAGCTATTGCCCACCCATTGTCAGCTACTTGTATGACACCGCCTAAACGAACAAGAAGTTGGCTATTCGGCGCCGGAAGTGGTTGTGGCTCTTTTCCAAACCGTTCAACATAATGATTCTCAAGCCTTGAGATCAATTCGGTGAGTTCGGCATCCGGTCTTGTCACAGGCAAGCCAAGATCCTTTTCGACTTCGGCTCTCGAAATCAGAAACGAATGAGAAAAATAACCGCCTGCTAGCTGATCAACGATCTTATTTATCTTCTCCTCGGTAAGTGGCTCTTTTCGAGTAGTCAAACACTTCCGAGTTATTAACTTTGACAGATTATAGGATTGCTCCAACGCACCTATGGCCAAAGGATTGATGTACTTAAACAACTCAGAAATTATCAGAGCCAAGTCTTGTTCTTGATACGACTCTTCCAGTTGCTCACGAATGAACTTGATGCAATGCTTCAAATCTTCAACAGATGTTGGGATCGGCTTGCCTATCGCATCCTTTGGAAGGAGCGAATGATTTCTAGTGGGATCAACCGATCCGAGTACAGAGAACGGTGTCATTATAAGCTCGTCCCCTGCAATAGCAAGGTGAGTAGCGCCGCTTAGAGCTATGCTCGGGACAATTATGCTTAATCTGTCCGAAAATTCTCTCAGCAGGGTCACTATACGCCAAGGCACCTCCGTGATTCCTCCAGTAGACCTTAAGAATACATCTAAGCTGGACATTTTACCTGTCCGGGACAGAATTGCTGCCAACGGATTTAGTGCTGATGGCGTCAACATTGCCGGTAGAGGGCCTCTATCATTGTAAACAATACAAAGCAGTCTTGATCCTTGGCGCTTTTGCTCGATGGAGTCAATCAGTGAACGAGCTGGACCTAAATCCAACAGCCCAACTAATGTGTTAGTATTAATCTGTAAATGCGTTGTCATTCCTTTAACTGCTGCAGAAGGCAAACTCTGACTATGAGGTCGCGTCGCTTGGTGTTTTTTAGACATTTTGAAAACCTCGAAACGTTAGGTGCAGTTAATTCAATTCAGACGTCGTCTCAATTGACCAATAGGTAACATTAGCAAAACCGTAATACTATTAATAACTATTATTGTTTTTCCCAGACATTATTCTTTCTCATATCAGACTTTTGAAGAATAGTCACATCATATCAACTTGTCAATAGTAATCTTCGCCCGTCGTTAGTACCACATTTTAAGTTAGAGTTCTACGGTTTTTTGATTATTACCAAACGAAATGTTGCATTGAGCAACAAATTGAGAAAAACAATATACAGGAAGAAAGACACCTGGGACAAGTATGCAAGAACCGGATGAACCTCTTTTTACATCTTCAGCTAAAGCATTATATCTGGTACCGCTAAATATTCGTCCTGCAATATTTATGTAATCTTCCATACGTTGCACCCTCACACACTCTGTGTCTTTACAAGACGGCTTTTGACCAACTCGCAAACGGACAGATAGACTTCTTTAGGACATTTGTAAAATTTCATTCTCTCCCCTCGATAATCGCAATTTCCTCCTCCGTTAGCCCATACAGATCGTACACCAGTCGGTCAATCTCACCCTCCAGCGCCGAGGTGTTCGCTGCTGGATCCGTGGCTTTCGTGGCAAGGATTTGGTCAACCAATCGCACAACTGTTGTCTGAGCGCAAGAGTCAGACAACGGGATCGGTAACTCCTCAAGAAACATCGTCCGGTACCGCATGTATCCACCGCCCATGTGCATGCCGCTGAACATGATCTCATATAGTGCCGATGCTATTCCTGAGTTTAGGATGCCCAGAACATACTTGGGGTCAACATCGTCCCGCAAGGTAACGCCGAAGTAAACGCCCCCTTGTGGGATAGTTTGTTGCTCATCCATGGTAGCCGTGATGGACAGTGCGTCTTCAGCCAGAACAATCTTCTTTCTCATGATTCTTTGGTATCGTTCGGACTTTTCAGAAAGAACTTTCCTCAAGTTTGCGGTGCTGATCCATGCCCCCTTACGAAGAGTCGTCCATTTCTCAAACTGATACTGTTTGAGTATTAAGTGACTGTTTTTCTTATCAGTCTCAAAGCATGCCGGTATGCGCAGTCCCTCGGAAAACCCAACGTAGTCTCCGAGGCGAGAATGTGCATGGCGTAGCCGAAGTACCATGTCCACCTGTGATTGCGACACATTGATTGGAATCGTCCGATCAGGCAGTGATACCCAATCTTTGAATGTCAGCCTGTAACTGAACATGGAAGATTCCCTCAAGGCACCCAACGAGACAGCCTCGCGAACGTGCAAATCTGATCTTCCTGAAGAAGGGACAAACATGGAAACTACCGGATAATTCGCGGCATCTTCAAATACTCCCAGTTTGGATGTGCTTACTATTTCGATCGAACCCGAAAGCGATCTCATAATCTCGCGGAGCCGCGTGCCGGATGTAGCGGCACAGAACTTATTGGGCGTAATGAAAATGAGCCCACCTGCTTTTTGCAAAAGCGCCAATCCCTTCTCGAAGAAAAGATAGTAAAGGTCATATTTTCCTTTTGCAGCTTCGTATGAAGCCCTATAGAGGGACTTCTTGTCTGACGGAATGTCATCAACGCGCACATACGGCGGATTACCGATCACCACATCAAATCCCTCCTGCACGCCGAACATCCACTCGGAATCAAAGAAGGGGGCGGAGGTATTTTGGTCGTAAGGGTCCCAGGCGGATAATTGTTTGGCGGTGGCATCGATGTTAGTATCGCGGCTCGTTTCTTTGAGGAGATCGCATTCTATTACTTCAATACATGATTTTAACCAGCGCTTTGTTGATTTTCCTTATCTTAATCCGGTTTTCTCCCATTTCACCAAAGAGATTTGTAAAGGAGATAACTTCCCACTCATCAGGTTTGGCTTCTTCTTCTTTTAAGGCTTGCCGGGCCTTGTCCAGTTCAAGTTTCAATAGATTTATCTTGTCTTCATTTGCCTTTACCAGCGACATCCTGATTTCTTCTGCAAGGGACAGCCTGATTGCCTTGTCTTTTTCTCGCAGGTCACGCTTGGTTGACGGAGTTCTCGCCGTGAACATTCTGTGGCGAATACCCTGTAAGTCTATTTTGAGCGTATTGATTTTTGGATTGCCGAACAGGACGCCCTGCGCGTCCGGCCGTTCAATCCCGATCAGCGTGTCGGCGGCAATGAACTTGGTTTCCAGGTTGGGCAGCGGGCGCACGCCGAGGTTTGTTGTGTCCGGGTCCACCCGCTGGTCCACGATCAGCGAAATGAAGAACCGCATCTTGGCAATCTGTACGGCGATGGACTGGATGTCCACGCCATATAAGCAGTTTTCGATCAGATAGAGCTTGCGTCCGTAATCCAGTTCGTTGCGATTGAAGGCCTCCTCGATGCCGACGATCTGCTGTTCCAGTTCCCTGACCGTCCGCTCGCGGATGGCGGCGTCTTCTATTTTCTCTGCCGCGGTCACGGCGTCGCGGACTCGCCGGATCTGCCGTTGCTCCCACTGTTCGTTGCGCGGATCGAGCTTGCCTAAGATGAACACGAGCTTGTGCAGAATGCCCATCGGAAAAGCTCCTGACCCCACCGCGGGATCCAGCGCCTTCAGCCCGTCAATCGCGGTGATCAGCGATTCGGTTTCCTGGTTGTCGAAATCGTGGCCGCTCTCATCCCACGACACCAGCCGCCGGAGTCTCTCCTCCGTGGCTCTGCATTCTCTGTGGAAAAACTTCCCTTCAGGAATGCAATTAGAGTCTCGTCCACCATGTAATCCACGATTTCACGCGGGGTGTAGAACGAGCCGGTCTGTTTGCGTGCCGTGGCGCCGGTTTCGGGATTGTAGGCGGCAAGCAGGTTCTCGAACACTTTGCCGGAGAGCTCCGGATCGAGGGCGACTTCCTGTTCGATGGGCGTGTTTTCTTCAATGGTGAAGCGGTATCGTTGAAGGGTGTCGATCAGCCCGCGCACCCGGACCTTTCTGAACTTTTTGTCGCCATAGTCTGCACTGAGGTCTTCCTCGCGCTCAGGTCCGAAGAACAGGAAATCCGGCACGACCGGTTGGCTGTCCGGCCGTCGGGAGAATCCGTCAATGCGTACATAACGCGGCCTGGCGCTTTCGCCCAGATCCTTGTCCAGACACTCGAACAGACCGCCGTTGAGGAAGGGGATGTTTTTGAACAGCGCCAGTGCCTCGCCGGGCTTCTTAAACAAATCGCGATAACGGTAAAGACTGTGCGCCATGAAGTTCTGCTCGTCCCGCGCCCAGCCGCGCTTGTCCATCTCGGTGTTCAACGTGGCAAAGAACAGGTTTTGCAGGATCGCCTTGTAGAAGACGGAATCCTTCTTGGCATCCTTGTCCGGCGCGAACCCGTCAAGCAGTTCATCCAGGCGGCGCTGATCGAATAATTCCTCGGGAATCAGGCCCTTTTCCTTTACGAACCAGCAGAAGATCAACCGCGTAATCATGCGGATCACGCCGATATGATCGTGCCCGTCAGCCTCCTTGGGCGCGTCCTTGGGGAAATGAACATGCTTCAGCGCCCAGAAATACCAGTTGGCGAGTTCCTTGTAGAACGCCTTGGTAACCTTTTCGACGTCGAAGGCTTCGTCGTGGCGTTTTTGAATCTCCAGGGCGGGAATGCCGGACAGCTCTTTCCCGAACGACGCAAGGTCCAGCATCTGCAGCCGCTCGGCGGCTGTGCGCAAACCACCGTCGGCTCGCACGGTAATCCGGCGGAAAATGCGCCGCTTTTCCGCCTTTTCATCATACTTGATGTTCAGGAAATGCCAGGCGGATTGCACTGAGTCGGAAAATACAAACAGGCAATAAGGATGCTCACGGATCAACTGGCTGACGATTGGCCGCTCAAGATTTCTCTGAAGGTTATCTGAGGCCAGGCGGCAATACACCACATGAAACGCATGATCTTCGCCGCCGCCGGCAAATAGGACGGGATCATCGAGCAGCGCGTTTCGGGCGGAATCCGGCCAGCCGCGCATGCTCAGCGGCTGGTTTTCGCGCTCGTAATTCAGCTCTGTCCAGAACAGTTCCTTCAGGGCATCAAGCCCCCGCAGTTGCTCCAAGAGCTTCAATACGCTCTGCTTACGTTCGAGAACAGGCATCATCCCCCCTATGACCGGATTATTGGTCTATGTCATCAT
>MNZP01000216.1:0-7394 GCA_001873675.1 Syntrophaceae bacterium CG2_30_49_12
TATCGATAAGTTATATAGTTACACGTCAATTTTAGAGCCAAAAACAGTAGGTTAATTTTTTGTGCGTAATTTGATATAACATCCTGTAATTATGGAGCTATCAGTTATTGTAGGCCCATTATGGGCCGTAAATTAACAGGCATAAATGGCTCCAAATGCTATGCATAATTTTCATTACTATCTGATTTTATTAATATCAGTAACCCACACGAAATAGCGAGGAGCCAAAAAGATAAAATAGTTTTTCGCGAGGTTTCACTCGGAGTTCAGGATGAAAAAATGGTTTCCGTAATCAAAGGCGTCAGCGAAGGAGACCTGGTGGTCATAGAACCAAAATTATTTAAGATTGGTCAAAAGGTAAAGCCAACCACATAGAAAGTATAAAACCATGGATTTAGCCATTCGGGATATTGCTCATCATAAGGGAAAGTTCATTGCGACGGTTATTGGCGTGGGACTTTTGTTTGCCGTGGTTTTATCCATGAACGGCACCTATCGGGGGTTTATTTTTGAAGGTCTTTCGGCAATTCAGGTTACCAGCCCTGATCTGTGGGTAGTAGAACGATACCGGGGCGGCCCTTTCAATGAACAATCAACCATTCCTGAATTTTTTCATTACAGCATTGAAGCCCTTGACGGTGTGGAGAAGGCAAGTCCTTTTATTTTTTATGGCGTTGAACGTATTATTCATGGTAATCGCAAGCGGTTTACCATTATCGGGTATGATGTCTTCGGGGGCCTTGGCGGTCCTCAAAATATTACCGCCGGAAGACAGATAGAACAAGCTCATTACGAGATGGTTGCCCATGAAAAACTCGGTTTCAGGCCTGGCGATAAAATACCGCTTGGTCTTCATAGCTATACAGTTGTCGGTTTATTTAAAAATGGGACAGCTTCAGACGGAGAGCCTCTGGTATATTTGTCGCTGCCCGATGCCCAGGAAATACTCTACCTGCGGGATAATGAGGAGGTCCGAAACCAGCGTGAGCGTTTGCAACAGACATTGACAGGTCCCGGTCTGCTGACGCCCGCGCAGGCCAAAAAATATATTTCCTTATTGGCGACCAATACTCACACGGTGAATGCCCAGCTTGTAAAGCTTACGCCCGGAGCCGATCCTGCGGCAGTCGCCCGGCAGATTGAAAACAGCCTGTATTTTTCCGTGTATTCAAACGACCAGCAAATTAATCTGATGATGCAGGGACGCCTGGCAAAACCAAGAAAACAGCTACTTTTGTTCAGAATTATTCTCATTATAGTGTCGGTAATAATAATTTCGCTGGTCATTTATACGTTTACCATTGAAAAAATACGCAGCATTGCAGTCATGAAGCTTATCGGCGCCCCTAATCTGGTCATTATCCGGCTGGTGCTTGAACAGGCCCTTTTGCTGACGACATGCAGTTATATCTTTGGCCTGGTTGTCATTCACAACACCTATCAGTATTTTCCCCGGCTGTTACAATTAACTTCGTTTGATGACACGGTGACATTTCTCATCGCGCTGGCTGGTGCGATTATTGCCAGTTCACTCGGCATCTGGCAGGCGTTAAAAACCCAACCCGCGCTTGCCCTTGGAGGGCACTGATGGGAATTTTAGAGATAGAGGGCCTTAGTAAAACGTTCGGGACAGGAGAACTTGCGGTTCATGCACTTCAGGACATTAGTCTTTGCATCTCTGCCGGAGATCTGGCAGCGCTGCTTGGGCCGAGTGGCTCCGGAAAAACCACTCTGTTGTTATGTATAAGCCTTATACTTGAACCGACAGCAGGAACCATTATCTTTGATGACGAAACGATTTACAGCAATGGTTGGACTGATATCGATCTTCGTCGCCTGCGAAGGGAAAAAATCGGATTTGTCTTTCAAACTCCTAATTTAATTCCATTTTTAACGGTTCGGGAAAATATTCTTTTTCCCCTGGAGCTGGTCGGTGTTAACAGACATAAAGCAGAAGCACGGGCAATGGAACTTCTTGAATATATGGAAGTAGCGCACCGGAGCAATTATCTGCCTGCTTTTCTGTCCGGTGGGGAACAGCAGCGTGTTTCTGTGGCACGGGCGCTTGCCAACAAGCCAAAATTGATTCTAGCCGATGAGCCGACAGCAGCGCTGGACACGGTTCGTGGGAAGAAGGTTATGGAACTTTTAAAAAAAATAGCCCGGGAACATCAGACGGCGGTGATTACCGTGACCCACGATGTCAGGATGATTGAAGGGTTTGACCATGTATATCATCTTAAGGATGGACAGCTTAACTCGTCATCAGATATACTATTTAATTATGACCCTTCAAGACAATAATATCGAGGCATCCTGGGGCAAACGCCTGCTGGTAACTATGGTGATGAACCTGATTATTCCGGCGGTTCAGATCTTCATAGGCGTTATGGCGGGAAGTATCGCCCTGATAAGCGATGCCCTTCACAATTTGGGGGATTTTATATCGCTACTGATAAGCTATGTGGCGCTTCGCATCGGCCAGCGCGGGCCAACGCTTAAACATACCTTCGGCTACAAGCGTTTCGAAGTATTCGCCGCGGTATTCAGTGTGGCATTACTGTACGGCATTGGCTTCTATATTGCCGTTGAAGGCTGGAAGAGGCTCCAGAACCCCCAGGCCATACAGGGACAAGTCGTGATGTGGGGCGCCCTTGTCGGTTTTCTGGCAAATGCGATCTCTACCTTGATGCTGCGACCGGGGGCCAAAACTAACCTCAATATCCGTGGCGCCTTTCTCCATATGCTAAGCGATGCCCTGACTTCCCTCGGTGTGTTCCTGTTAGGTATTGTATGGATATACCGGCCGTGGTACTGGCTCGACCCGATTGTTTCGTGGATCATCGTGGCGATGATCCTGTTCGGCGGCTGGGGCATCCTGAAAAAGGCTTTTTTTATTCTCATGAATGCCACACCGGAGGGGATAGATGTTGAGGCCATCCGGAGAGATATCGAGGCCCTTGACGGCATCAAGGAAATCCATCACCTCCATGTCTGGAACATGTCATCTGAAAGGGTGGCGCTGGCCGCCCATATCATCGTTCCCGATCAAACGTTGAGCAAAGTTGACGAACTTGCCGCTAAGGTGCGTGAACTGTTGTTCTGTCGCTTCAAGATTGATCACCCTGTCCTGCAGTTTGAGACAAGGCCGTACGAGGAAGCAAGTCTCCTCTGCTGCCCGGTAACGGGTAACCGCTATGAACCGTCATCAGCCGCCGCGGATCAGGAAAAAACATTGTGAGAAAATGCTTATGGGCGGTTGTTAGTGTGTGACATGGCGTCCCGTCTTCAACTGCACGGCGCCTTCGTTTGTAAGTTTCTTTTCAAATGTCACTTCGCTCTTGATGACCAGATGATCATTTTCCACATTTATTAAGATGTTGCTGAATTTTGCATAGACCTCGTAACCATTCATCTTAACGGGAAGGCCCTTGAAGAGAGGGAACCTGATCGGTTTGAGCATGGTCTGGAAAGATACCTTGAGAGAGGGCAAGAGGGATAAAAAGCTCTCCCGTGGGGAGACTATGAGACTCTCCTGATCCTGTGAGACGGCAAGATCAAGATCGCCGGAGATATGGCCCTGAACGGAATTTTTTATCTCGGCGATGCTTGAGACCTCATAATCCATGTTCAACTTTAAGAAGGGTTTTTTCGTCCCCGCAGTTTGTGAAAGAAGAACCAGCCGGGGATTGGTCAGCTTCACGTTGATCGGTATCTTTGTATCGCCAAGTATCTTAGCGTTTGTAGTAAAGGTAACCGGGAAAGTATTTTCTATGAAGGATTGCAGCGTACTGGAACTGATCCTTGTTTCCACAGTTCCTGGAAAGGAAGGAACCGGTAAGATAAATTCCATCAACACGATAAAAAAAACGGCCAGGATAAGATAGTTTTTCTTATTCATGGTGTACTCTTTCTTCTCCTTTGTCTGAATTCACCCGCCATCTCGACCGGCTAAGGGTTTCTCATTTTCACTGTTTACCCGTTGTTAGTCGGCTTTTTGGCAGGTGGGGCAAAAATATGTTCCCCTCCCACTCAGGTGCATATATTGAATGGCAGCCTGGCAGCGAGGACAGGGACGTCCCTGGCGGGCATAAACTTTCAGGTAACGTTGGTATTCCCCTTTACGGCCAAACAGATCACGCCAATCGGATACTGTTGTACCCCGGCAGACAATCGCCCTGTTGAGGATGGAGGTTGTTGCCTCCTCTATTTTTTGCCATTTTGCCGGTGAAAGTAAATCCGTCTTCTGCCATGGATTCACAAAGGCTTCATGGAGAATCTCAGAGGCGTAAATATTTCCTATCCCGGCAATGAAACGTTGGTCCATCAGGAAGGATTTCACAGGGATCTTTCTCCTCCGGGCCATCTCCCAGAGTCGAGAGGCATAGAAATCTTTGAGCGGTTCAACTACCATGCCGGTGGGACAGGCTTCCAGCCTGTCATCGAAGTCAGAGAATCCGGTCTTTTGGACAGAGAGGGTGGCAAATCTCCGTGGATCTATACAATCAAGCCTGCCATGGGGAAAGGAAATAGTAAAGCGGGTATGGGGAAAGGAGAAATTATTATCACCTTGCCACAGGAGCCGGCCTGTCAGGCGGAGATGGAGCAGGATTGTTATGCCGTCACCGTCATCAAGTTTCATCTCCAGTGCCTTACCTTGGCGGCCTACGGAGAGAACTCTTCTTCCCTCCAGCCCTTCCCCCGCGGTCAGCTTCGAATCAATGATCTCGAAGCTGCGGATTTCCTTGTCCAGGATGACCTGTTTAAGTTGACGGCAGAGGGTTTCTACCTCGGGAAGTTCGGGCATCGGGAAAAACTCCTTAACAGGCAAAACACCTTTCCTCCTGGTAATGAACGGTAACCCAATAGGGATTTGACTGTCTCTCGGCCTCTTGAACAGTATAATAAATCAATTTAGGTATTTGGGAGTATCTTGTGCTTGTGGTTAATGCTTCTAACGCAGAGAACCGATAGAATCAAGACTTTTTCTGGCGGCAATGCCCAGTTTCGATTCCGGGGTTATTTTGATGACGGCTTGGAACTCCGCTTTTGCCTTTTCCCGTTCATTCAGTTTAATATAACACTGCCCCAGCCAGTAATGGGATTCGACAAGGAAGGGGGCCTCTTTGAGTGATGTTTTTAAATATTGTACGGCCTTTTCCAGGTTACCCTGGGCAAAGTAAGTAATTCCCATATAATGATCTATCAAGGGAGGGGGAACGGTATTCGGTTTCTTATTTTTCGCATCCTGATATGTGCTCAGGGCCTTTTCATAATCACCTTTCCCATGATAGGCCCTCCCCATGTTGAAGAGCGCCTTGTCAGGAGTCTCATAGAGAATATTGGAAAGGGCGTTTTTAAATGATTCTAAAGCATTATCCCAGAATCCCATTTCTAAATAAACCGTCCCTAAAAAATTATGGGCCTCCGAATAATCAGGCTTTAAGGCAATCGCCTTTTTAAATTCACCGATTGCTCTATCATTGAGTTCCTTACCGTAGTACGAGATGCCAATGTAATGGTGAATTTTAGGATCCCGAGAATTGAGTTTTTCCGCCTCTAAAAGTTCTTTTAACGCTTCGTTGTAACGTTCCGCCCCTAAGTAGGCAATCCCCACATTTAGGTAGGCATCAGCTCGTTCCTGTTTCCGCGGACTGGTCGCACAGCCCATCATGGCGATGAGAAATACAATGATAACTGTATATATTACTTTATATGGTTGATTCATTTTAATCACAAAGTTCTTGATGATAGTTTCAGAGTAATTCGCAAGGGGAGAATAGCGATTTTTTTGAATGGTTCTAAGGAAATAAATAAGTTTTTCCTTTTGTCTGGTCCGTTTTTTCTTCCATAGTATCTGTATTTATGAGCTTTGGAGTGATAAATATCACGAGCTGTTTTCGTGTTTTCGTGATAGCTTCGGATTTAAACAACCAGCCTAAAACCGGTATCTTGGAGAGCCAGGGAACGCCGGATATAGCTTTGTAATCTTCCGTTTTTAAGATACCCCCGATGACAATCGTATCTCCATCCCGAACAACAATTTTAGACTCTACCTCGCTTCTATTGATCGGGGGATTCCCCGCTAAATCTTTGGCCCTGGCATAGTCTGCATAATCATTTGTCGCCTTGATCTCCATGGAAATGCTACCATCGGGCGTGATCTTCGGTTTGACGTCAAGCTCCAGAAGCGCTTGCTTAAAGCTTACATTCATGCGTCCCTCTTTATCTATGGTGATATAGGGAATATCCTGACCTTGCTTTATCGTTGCCTTGACGTTGTCCATCGTAGTTATTTTCGGTGATGAAATGATCTTTCCCTGATTCGTTGCTTCTAAGGCCGCAATCTGGGCTTCAATGACGGCAGAGGCCCCTCCAAGCACGAGACCGATTGTTGGCGATGAAAGTACGGTTGGAAAATTGACGCCTACCGAGTGTATTGTTTTACCCTCCGGTGTTTGAAACCCGATACCCTCCGCGTAGCTCTGTGTCATAACACGGCTCCTGTCAGGATTTGTTCCCGCGGCTACAGCAGCGGGGTAGCTGCCGGCTCGTCCATATAATGCTCCGCCCCACTGTACTCCGAGGTTTCTGACGAAGTCATCCGTTGCCTCTATAATCTTCGCCTCTATGGCCACCTGTCTCAGTTTGCCTTTTTCTTCCAGAAGCTTCTGCTCCGCCTCTTTTGCAAGCTCCTCTGCCTTCTTTTGATCCTCTTCAAGGGATTTCCGATCAGCTTCTTCTTTTTTCATCCTCTCAAGAGTCTTAACTACGACTATCTTGCCCTCCTGTCTCTTGCCGAGGCCCTGGATAGTTAGAATGGTATCGAGGGCCTGATCCCAGGGGACATTTTCCATGTGCACAGTTATATTACCTTTTACGTCATCACTGAAGACAATACTGATTCCACTCAGTTCAGATAATAACCGGAAGACACTTTTAATGTTTGCATCTTGAAAATCGAGAGATATCTTATGGCCGGTGTACTTTGGTTTTTCTCTTTCTTCTTCAGTCTCCACCTTAGCTGGTTTGGCTTCCTTGTCGGCAAGAGAGGGCGTCTTTACCAGATCAACAGACACCTTTTCTTTACCCTTGACCTCGTAAGCCGGCTTTTCGGCTGTCGGGGTAACCGCCTCCGTAAGACCGGCCACATTAAAATCAATAAGGACTTTCTGTTCTTCCAGTCTTATACTGCAGGGAACCAGCTTCTTAAGAACGATTGTTAAGTAGACACATTGTTTCCCCTCAAAGGTCTTCTGGATTGGGGAGACAATAATGATGTTAGTGAGCTTTCCCTCGCCGAGAGGCCGCCTGAGTCCCTCCGGAACAAGCATGTTTTCCAATCTCAACAGCACGACACCAGCAGCTTGATATTCAATATAGGGCAGGCTGGC
>MNZP01000216.1:7432-8476 GCA_001873675.1 Syntrophaceae bacterium CG2_30_49_12
CCTCCATCTTTTCGAAAGCAATATCTTCAAGGTAACCAACATCCGGCTGCATTAAAGGGGACAGATTTAAAATCTGTCCCCACTCCGTTTTCCCCGTCTCCGGCGGCGGCCCGGGCGGCGCGCTTCCTACCGGACTGAAGGCTCCGAAAAACATCACAAAACCAGTTAAAAAAGCCGCAAGTATCTTTTGCATGTTTTCTTTCATAGTTTCACCTCATCATCTTCTTTCTGGAGCCTTATCGTGATTTTCTCTACCTTGGTCCTCCCTTTGCCGGTTTTGACTTTTTCTTCAACGATGATATGGTCAGCAAGTATTTTAACCACCATGCCGTTGTTCTGGCCGATATATGTCCCCTGAAAAAGGGGATAAAATTTCCCCTTTGGATCTTCAACTATTGCCATTCTGCGCTTATCGTCACCGGCGATACCGACCAGCTTGAATTGGTCAATACTGATCCTCTGTAGCGGCAATATAGAAAGTGTCTGTAGCTTTTCCAACTTCTTCTTCTTTTTGATTGTCTCTCTTTCTATGAAAGGTTGAAACGGGTCAGGTTTTCCGGCAGGATTATAAACGTAAGATGCCGTTGTGCCTATCTCAGTTCTGCTCTTTAGATCGGCATTGGATGATGCCACAACGGCCTCGCCGCACAGTCCCATAGAGAAAGCTAAAATGCAGGTTACAATCCCCATTAAGAAACTACTTGTTTTTTTCATCGGCCTTGCTCTTTTTCTCATCCGGCTTTCCCACGAACATATAGGTCTTTACCACACAGACAGACACCTTTTCTTTACCCTTGACCTCGTAAGCCGGCTTTTCGGCTGTCGGGGTAACCGCCTCCGTAAGACCGGCCACATTAAAATCAATAAGGACTTTCTGTTCTTCCAGTCTTATACTGCAGGGAACCAGCTTCTTAAGAACGATTGTTAAGTAGACACATTGTTTCCCCTCAAAGGTCTTCTGGATTGGGGAGACAATAATGATGTTAGTGAGCTTTCCCTCGCCGAGAGGCCGCCTGAGTCCCTCCGGAACAAGCATGTTTTCCA
>MNZP01000092.1 GCA_001873675.1 Syntrophaceae bacterium CG2_30_49_12
TATGGACGGATTTGAAAATTCCCTCTTGAATCCCTTATAGCTTTCTGATTTTCTCCCCCTCCCGCACATCCCCTTCGAAGCATTACCCTATTTTATACCGAGTAGCCCACGGCTTCTTGAACAAAGGATTGAAGGCGACCTTGCAGGTCGCATCAATCCTTATTGGTTAGGCGAAAATTTCACTTCCCAAAATTGGAAGTTTAACCCTCTATCTTTTTTTACAAAATGTCAAGAATAAAGATTTGACCCCGTTTCTCCGTTTCTCCGTTTCTCTTTCGAATCCTTCATCGAGGAAGAGCCAATTTAATCATCTTCCTTAGTCTTCAGATATTCCATGTGTTTCAACACGCAATTGATTTCCCCGTAAGATACGTCATCTCCAAGAGCGGCTTTGGCTGATCCCATGTAGGTGTTGCCGGTCTTGGCAAAGTAATCGGAAATGCGTGTAATTTTTTCTGCCGGAACCACTTTTCCCACCGGCAATTGACCCGTTCCTACAAAATGTGACAGATGTCCTTCCACAGTAGTTGCCGCTATTTTTCTTTCAGCGGCTATCTCTTCTATGGTTTTTCCCGAAAGGAAAAGCTTAAAACTTAAGTTTTGGGAATCTCCTTTTGCCGGGGACTTGGGTTTGGGTGGAGTTGCTTCTTCTAAGTGAGTCTCCATGTTTTTTTTCTTGCGGAACGTCATTGTCATTTCCAGGATTTCTGCACCAAATCTTTTTGCTTTCTTCTCACCCACGCCTTTAATATTCAGCAAGGCCTGTCGGGTGGCCGGAAGTTTATCTGCTATTTCTCTCATGGTACGCCAGGGCAGCAGCCTGTGCTCGGGCAGGTCAAGAGATTTTGCTGTCTTGTCTCTCCATGATTTAAGCAGGGCATAGAATTCCGGATGTGCTGAAGCAACGGATTTTTCGGCGGTTTTTGCCATTTTTCTCTCTACTGGCTGTGAAATGGCAGCCTTTGCCCTTGTTTCCAGGAAAGTGGCAAGCCTGAAACCTTTTTCGCAGGCTTTCAAACATTCGTTCTTTACAAACACCTCATCCCGAAACCGCTCCAGGGCTTCGTTGAGGGATTTGCGAACGGTTTTATTATCGGTTTCAATTTCGCTTTCCAGGAGTACCTGTAACATACCTGTTTCTATCCTTGGAGCAAAATAGAGACAGGCTTTCATTATTCGTGCCTGCAGCGGCATGTTGTTTTCCATGTCCTGGTTTTCTGAAATAAGCGTGTGCACCTGTTTCATAAATTTGTCGGAAACCCCGGCTATTTCAGTTTTTAAAGTATGGTCCATCCGGTTAAATACCCCAATCAGACGGGCGTCAATACGTAAAACATGTTCCTGCAAAAGTTTCAGCAAATAACCCAGACGCCGCTGCAAGGGCGAAAAATCGAATAGCTCTATAATCAAAGATTTTTGATAAGCATTTTTCATGGCCTCCAATTGTTCTTCGCCGGGAGGGTTTTCTTCAATCTGGCGTGTGAAATGTTTTACGGTGTTGTCGCTTTTCACCGATTGTTGGCTAATTGGCGTGGAGAGCACCATCCCATCCAGAGTTTTACACCTGCTCAGGGCCACATACACCTGTCCGTGGGCAAAGGCAGCGCGTGCATCTATGATGGCTTTTTCGAAGGTAAGTCCCTGGCTTTTGTGAATGGTTATGGCCCAGGCCAGTTTCAGCGGGTACTGGATAAAGGCGCCAATAACCGTTTCCTTGATTTCCTTAGTCTTATCATCTATGGCATAGCGGCAGTTTTGCCATTCCACCTGGCTTACGGATATGGTTTCATTATCATCAGGGCATTTTACATATACAAGGTCTCTATCCATATCCGCTACTGTCCCGATTTTACCGTTATAGTAGAGCTTTAAAGGCGAAATATCGTTTTTTACAAACATCACCTGGGCGCCAACCTTCAGGGCGAGTTCCAGTTCGGTGGGATAGGCCATTTCGGGGAATTCGCCGTTTACGCCGGCTTTAAATATCCTGACTTTGCCTTTTAGGGCATTAAGTCTTGAAACATTTTTTTCCTGTGCCTGGAAGTTGTGGGTGGTCAAGATAATGTAGCCTTCCTGGTCGTGAGGCGAAAATCCCGGCACATACCTGCGGTTCAACTCTCTAAGGGTGTTTTCATCCAGGTGATTATCCCGCACACTGTTTAAAAGGCGGATAAAAGACTCGTCCTGCTGCCGGTAAATATTTTTCAGCTCGATGCTTACATGCTCGGTTTTTTGGAGCGCCCGACTGCTGAAGAAAAATACTGAATCGTAATAATTTTTCAGGATATCCCATTCATCCTCTTTTACAACCGGGGCCAATTGCTGCAAATCGCCAATCATAAGCAACTGAACCCCGCCAAAAGGCTTGTAACGGTCGCGGTAGCGTCGCAGTACTGTATCAATGGCGTCCAGCAGGTCCGCTCTTACCATACTGATTTCGTCAATTACCAACAGATCTAAACTTTTGATGATGTTGATTTTTTCCCGGCTAAAGTGGGCAAACCTTACGGCCGGGATTCTTGCTTCCTCTCCCACTGACATGGAATGTTCCTGCGCATCAGAAGGGAGCTGCGGTCCAAAAGGCAATTGAAAAAAGGAATGTATGGTTACCCCGCCTGCATTGATGGCTGCCACACCGGTTGGGGCCAGCACCACCATACGCTTGGCCGACTCCCTTTTGAGATTGCGCAAAAAGGTGGTCTTGCCCGTGCCGGCCCTCCCTGTAAGAAAAACATTACAGCCTGAATACTGCACAAAATCATACGCCAACTTCATCTGTGGATTACCGGAAAAATCCATTGAACCTCAAAAAGCTTCTTCTCACTTGGTCGTTACAACCCAAACACCCTGCCAATCCTCAGGTGGGTTATCGTTAAAAAAACGGCATTTTGTGTAGTAGGCAGCAGCAGCCGGGTCCCTGTCTTTAATTTCGGCGAAGATACTCTCGGCCCGGCCAAACTGCCCTTCGTAGAAGGCCTCAAGGCCGGCGGAAAATACTGTTAAGTCCTCCTTGCGAACGGAAAATTCCTCGGGAAACATCGGTTCATAGATTCTGACGGGCTCCTTGCGGCCCACAACGGCTGCCCGCGACAGCTCACGCACGGGAAAGGCCCCTTCCAGAAGCTCGAAGGTGGACTGGGAGATGATGGTGTAGGTTCCGAACTGTTTATTTATCCCCTCAAGACGCGAGGCCAGATTTACGGCATCTCCGAGCATAGTATAGTCAAAACGTGTGCGTGAGCCCATATTCCCCACCACGGCAGCGCCGGTATTTACACCGATGCGCATGTTAATATCTTTTCCTATACGCTCACGAAACGATTGCCTCCTCTCGGCCAATTTTGCCTGACAGCGCAATGCGGCGCGTACACAACGCCTGGCGTGGTCGGGTTGTTTTAACGGGGCGTTCCAAAAGGCGATAATGGCATCACCCTCGTATTTATCCACGGTGCCGCCTTCTTCATGGATGATGTCGGTCATGGCGGAGAGATAATCATTAAGGAGCGTCGTTAATTCTTCCGGTTCCAGGCCCTCGGAGATGCCGGTGAAACCTTCCAGGTCTGAGAAAAAGATGGATAGAACCTGCCTCTCACCACCCAACTTCAAACGCTCCGGATGTTCGATGAGCTCTTCGATGATCGCGGGACTCAGATATTGCTTGAAGGCATTTTTGATAAAGAGCTTTTGCCGGCCTTCCGTTGAATAATATATTATTCCCCCACTGATCATGGTAATGGCTATACCCACCTCCTGGACAACAAGGGGCAGCCAGAAGCCCTGGAAGTATGACGCCAGACAGAGAAAGACCGGCAATGTGATAAAAAAGGCGTAAACAATAGAACTCTTCAGGACGCCCGAGAAATAAGAAGTCAATGCACCAGCCAGAAGGGTCACTATTATCGTCAACAAAACGGAAATCAAAAGGGGCGTCGGTCTGATGAAGTCGTAAGAGACCAGATTGTCTAAAATGGTAGCGTAAATTTCCACCCCCGGATATACGCCGGAGACGGGGGCAGGACGAAGATCAAATAAGCCGGGAGCGGAAAATCCAAAAAAAACATAACAATCTCTGAAGGCATCCCTGTCCCTGATTGTTGGTTGTTCACCTCCGAGGATGCGGAGTTCACTCTGAATAACTGAGGAGGCGCTGTAGGACCTGTGGGTGCCGGAAGCCCCCCTGAAGTTTAAAATCACCATGCCTTCCTCATCTATGGGCAATTCCCGGGCGCCGACAGAAAAGGCGCCGCGGGCTATGCGCATGGGGGTTTCCGGGTGAGCGGATAGATAAGCCCCCAGGGCCAGGGAGGGGACGAATCTTCCGTCGAAGATGCTGAAAAGCCTTGCCCGGCGATAGACGCCATCCGGGTCGGGATTGAGATGCACATTAGCCAGCACGGCAGCGCTGGTTGCCACCTCCGGTATGGGGAAGGCCGCCCTGGTAAAAGAGATGTCTGCGGCTCCGGTGGCGGCCAACCACTCATTTAGACCCTGAACCTTGAATCCTGGTTCTGGAACGTGGCCGGGCCATTTTCGTTCACTGCCGGTGGTTTGTCCCAAAAATACCGAACCTACGAAGCGGTTGAAACCGGCGATGGCCGACCCGAATGATCTATCGTCATCTACCCCGTATTTGGAAGGTTCTGTATAAAGGACATCAAAGGCCAGGGCTTTTGCCCCGCTTCGCCGGCAAAAGCTGATGATGGTATTATAGACTTCTCTGGGCCAGGGCCAGGTAAGGCCGTTTTCCTTTTTGGCCCAATCCAGACTGTTCTGATCAAGGAGGATGATGCGTATCTTCCCTGTCGCCTGGCCGGGTCGAGCCATAAGGTTTACGCGCCAGTCCCAGGTTTTGGCCTCCCAGGTGTCAAGCCAGCCCGGAAACCAGAGGGTAAAAGCCAGTGCAGAGCCGATAATGCCTGCTAACATCCCAAGCCACAGTTTTTTTACCGCAGTATAGGTCATCTTTCCCGCTCATATATTTTCCAAAGCTCTCAGGACTCTGGCCTGCCGTGCTTCCGGAATCAGGACCGGAGAAGATTTGTCAATATACATCTTAATTTCTGTTATGCGGGATGCCGGAGAAGGATGGGTCCTGGCGAAATCGAGACCTCCTGATTTCAATCTTTTTTCCATCACCGCGAGCATTTCTGTAAGAGCATGGGGATCATACCCCACGCGTTTGAGAATCATGACGGCGGTCTTATCGGCCTGATATTCTAAGGAACGGGAGTAGCCATTATTGATCAGAGTGGTGGTGATATCTGAAATAGCGCCCTCAAAGGTCTCTGTCAGTTGAGCAAGTTCCTGTCGGCCAAAGGTCTTGGCGCCTTCCAGTGCCAGAGAGGTAAATGCCTGAGCAATCCTTGCTTTTCTTATAGCCTGAAGGCCGTCTTTGTGCTGGATATGTCCGATCTCGTGGGCCAGCACAGCAGCTACGGCATCTTCTGTTCGGCAGCAACGAAGGAGTCCTCTGGTAATAAAAATAAATCCGCCCGGCGCCGCAAAGGCGTTGATCTCGTCAGAATTCAAGATGAGAAAGTGATAACCACCGAAAGTTTCCGGTACATCTGAAGCCAGGGCAAGGGTTTGTCCGAGAATATTCAGGTAATCGTCAGCCTTTTTATCCATGTATGGTGAATACCTGGAAAGTACAACCGCCGCCACAGATCGCCCGATATAATACTCCTGTTCTGGGGTGAAGTCCTCAAAACTTCTCGAAACATCGCTGGTATGTTTTCTGATGGCGCCTGCCTGGGAGGGGTCTATCATCTTTTGGGACTCAGCGACGGTCGCAGCTGTAGTTATCACGGATTCCATGGTCTGGCAGGACGTAAAGACCATGACCGCAAGTAGAAGCAAATAAAAGGAGAGTCGTATATATTTGGCGGTATTCATCATGCACCTCCCTCAGGGGAAATCACCTGGCCCTCTTTCAGGAAGGCCTGGATATTTTCAGTTGTAAATTTGAAGTTTTCCATCCGATCCACCCAGGTAAAATCTAAATTCCTGTTCTTTTTTTTGAATTCCGCTTCTACCGTGGCGTTAAACCCTTTACCGGCAAGGGCCAGTTCACCGCCGGTCACAGAGGTTTTAACATCTGCCTTGCCGGCTTGCAGGGCAATCTTCTTTGTCGTGAGGGCGGAGGCGTGGATCCAGCCCTGAATCTTGCCGTCGGGAACAACTACCTTTTTCCATGCCCCCCGATCTTCGAGGACCTCCACCCTGTTGCCGTAGGCAAGCCTGGCAATAATTTTACCCAAAAAAAAGGGCGAAGAGCGCATCTGCGCTTCCCTGATCTGGACATTCAAGACCTTTTGGTACCCGGCAGATCCAGGCAGCACAAAGATGCATATAAGAAGAAAACTAAATAAGGTTACACGAACAATCCCGATCATTTTTGCTATCCTGTTTAAAGTAATCCTGCGTTCTTCTTTAAGTTCTTTTTCTGCTATCAACTTTTTCTCCCCTATTAACCTAAAATAGTATTGAAAGGCTTAAATTATTTAAAATTTAACACCAACTTCCGCAAATGGTCCACTAAATCTGATATCGGCATCTACATCATCTTCGTCAATTTTCATATCTTCATATCTATAACCGGCAGCGATAAATGCAGGTCCAAAAAGCTTATATTTAGCCCTGCCAATAAGGTCATAGTAGTGATTGGAGCTGTACGCTATTCCCCTGATTTCTGCCTCAATGGATAATTTTTCTACAGGGTTTATTTGTGCACCTAAATAAACCATTGGGATAGGTAAAGTGGAATCTTTGGACTCTTGCATGGATGTGGATGTCTGTTGTATTTCTACATTCAGGTCTATAACCCTGATATTTAGTCCCACCTCTACATCTAATTTACCTGCCGTTAGTGTCTTTACAAAAGGAAGACCATAATAGAACGCAACATCATAGTGATCAAGTTTTACCTCTGAGGTAAAAGGAACATTACCGGTAAAAGTCTTGTCGCCGAATTTAAAATTGATGTCTTTACTTCCTGCCCCGTCAAATTTCATCGGTGTTGCCATGAGGTAAATGTTCGGAATCATAAGAGGCATATCAATCTTTGCCCTGCCAAAAACCCTTGTTTCGTCTCCGTATTTCATATCATCCTCAAGGCTGAGAAATGTTCCTTTGTATGCTATGTCTCCTTGAGGGTCTTGATTCCAGATGCCAACAGCTACCTCAAGCCCTATTGCAGAGACAATTTGTGGGTATAGAGTAAACGACAATAACGATACTATAATGAATACCTTAAATATCTTCATTTTTTGCTCCTCCTCTTCTTTTAATGTTTTAATTTTACAAAGTTAACCTCTATTACGCAAGGTTAATCTTCTATCGCTACCAAGGGGAAAATCTCCATCTGGCCGCCATCTATAAGAAGATCCGCAAGCATCCCGGCCGTGCAAAGATTCTGGCCTCGGTCATTGTTGAGATCGGCGATGACGACAAGGGGGTTCCAGTACCGGCGAAAATAGTGTTCGTCAGAGACAAACGTAGCAAGAAGTGGTTAGCGCTACTCTCAACCGACACATACATGGCTGATGAGGAAATCGTCCAGACCTACAAACGGCGCTGGGACATAGAGGTGTTCTTCAAAATGGCCAAGTCGTTCCTGAATCTTGCCAAAGAGTGTCAGGGGCGGTCCTATGATGCTCTGGTCGCTCACGCCACAGTGGTGTGCTGCCGTTACATCATGCTGGCCCTCTACTGGCTGGTTCAGGCTTGTAGCCTGAACCATTTATTAATGTTTTGGCTCAATCTGCAAGATTGAACCAGCAAAGAGTTAGGGAAGCGTAACGCAGCAATTTTGCGGTGCGTTACGGCAAGAGGCCGCCTAACGCACCCTACATTATCTGAGCAGCCACGACTAACAGCCTACAGCCTAAACAACCTGAGCAGTTACGAATTACTTTGTCATCACCAGCGGAAAATCCATTCCCCGTGAATCAACAACGGGATACTGGACCTCCCTCTTGTATTTCTTCGTTATTTCCGGAAGCTGTTCCTCCACGTAACTCATAAGTTTCCTGACCGTAACCGTGTCCGTTCCCACGGCTGCCGCCCCCTTCAATCCTTCCAGCAGCGTATAGGTAAATACCCCGTGCCCGAGCTCCTTCGTCTCGGCAGCAAACTGGTCTTTCGTGGAAGCGGCGATGATATGTATCCCCGTTGATCGGGAAAGCTGGGAAAGCGCCTTTCTGTCCTCAAAACCACGGAAAGCAACCAGCACTGCCCCGGCCTTGCAGGCGTCTATGAGTGCGAGAACCTTTTGCGCCTTTATTTCCCTGATGAACCCCGCTA
>MNZP01000160.1 GCA_001873675.1 Syntrophaceae bacterium CG2_30_49_12
TAGGGCATATTAAATTGAAAGTCAACCTCTATTTTAAAGTCTTTTCTGTTATTATTTTTAGGGCATAGTTAGAAAACCCCAAAACTCTACTATTCACAAATGGTTATGTATCATGGTAAACTTTAATTAGGAAACTCGGGCTAGTATAAAGAAATAAATCAATATTATCTCTATTGCCGATTATTTCAAGGTGTCTAAAAAATAGCGGGATAACATCATCTCCAATTTTTGCACTGAAATTCTCTCTATCTCCAGTAACATAACAAATTACCGCCGAATTGCGTTCTTTATCAATTTGCTTAATTAGCTCTAAACGAGAGAGGGGCTTTGTTTGTTTAGCTGTTTTCTTGGCCATAGATTAACCTTACTTGTTATTATTATAAGCAAAATTTCAACTTTGGGTAACAGAATTAAACAATAACTCTTTCTGTTGCTTCATGGCTCGAATCCGCTTTTATGGGATCGGGAAATTTCAATTTCCCTCAAAAATGACCGGAAAATCCTTTGGAATTTTGGCGCCGAGCGGCGAAGCCGCGAGGCGCAAACTCAACAACATACGACTGGCTGGGGCGGGAGGATTCGAACCTCCGTATGCAAGAACCAAAATCTTGTGTCTTACCGCTTGACGACGCCCCATCCTTAGTCACTAAAGTGTGAAGTTTAAAGTGAGCTAAAGTGCCTAAAGTTAGAAAATCTTACCTTCACTTTAGGCACTTCCAACTTTAGTTCACTTTAGGCACTTCCCCGGTTTATCCGAGTTAGATAGAATGTGCCATCAGTACAGACCACGCTCCCCTACCCGTTTTTTCCAAGGCCTTTTTTGCCTTTAGCGCTGCTTTTTCTTCTAAAAATATTCCCAAAACGGTCGGCCCACTGCCCGACATCAGGGCGCCCAATGCCCCATATACCAGCAAAAGATCCTTTAAGTGCCGTAAGACAGGATATAGATCAAGAGTTACCTGCTCCAGATCATTACGAAGGACTTTTAACAGATCATCTACTGTCTGAAAAAAAGGGATGTTATAATTTATTGATTCTTTTGTCAATCTTAAATTTATATTTTCATAAACCATCTTTGTAGAGACGGCAAAGCACGGATTTATCAGGACAAACCACAGAAGAGGCATGTTGTCCGCCGCCTGAAGGCGATCGCCAATGCCGAGGGCCCATGCCGTCTTTCCATAAATGAAAAAGGGGACATCTGCCCCCAATTTTGCTCCTATTTTTATTAGATCATTTCTGCTGTATTGGAACTCGAACATCTCGTTCATGGTCATCAGTGTCGTGGCCGCATTGGAACTTCCCCCACCCAAGCCCGCCGCAACGGGGATTTTTTTTTTGATGGTAATGTCAATGCCGGACGTACAGGAAGCACAAGAAAAAAAGGTCTTTGCTGCCCTGTAAACGATGTTATCCTCATTTTCCGGCAGGGAACTGCCCGGGCATCTCACCGCGACGCCGCTCTCTATAGGGGAAAATGTCATTTCATCATAGAGACTTATCTTTTGCATCAGGGTTGCGATGTCATGATAGCCGTCTTCCCGCTTCCGAAATACGTGAAGGTGTAAATTTACCTTTGCCGGTGATAGTTTTCTGATCATTGTCCGGTTTTTTCTTTCACATATCTCAACCTCAACTCGTAGAGCAAGCCTTCTAGTATAGATTTCTCGTTTTCATCGAGATTTCCTTCCGTCTTCATTTTTAACATGCCCAGAATGTCAATCGTCTGTTTTGCGGCAGAGAGATTTTTCTGCGCTTCTTTTGTCGCCGGATCGGGGAAATCACCAAAATGATACATCGCTGAGGTACTCAAAGAGATCACAAAACTTGCGAAATTGACCTCCGGATAATTATCTTCATAGCGCTGTTCCTGCTGTTCCGCCTCCGGTGGAGGGACCTGCTCTTTTTCTTTTTCCTCGCCGAGTTTTGTTTCTTTTTCCTTCTGTGGTTCCTCTTTACGCACATCTCCTGATTCATCAAAGATGCGCTTATCCTTTACGGAAAACCCCTTTTTCTCCTCTTCCATGAAATATATACCTCCTGTATGATTACCGCGGCCTCATACCCCTCAGCCTGGCGATCCTTTCCTCGATGGGGGGGTGGGTGCTGAAGAGATTCATCAGGGATCTCCCCGTCAGGGGGCTTACAATAAACATGTGGGCCGTTGACGGGTTTACCTTCATGGGGATCACCTGTGAGGCCCCCGCCATTTTCTCGAGGGCGCTTGCCAGACCATAAGGTTTTCTTGATATCTGCGCCCCGCCGTCATCGGCAAGGTACTCCCGGGAGCGGGAGATCGCCATCTGAATCAGCGTTGCCGCAAGAGGCGCCAGAATGGCCATGATGATGAGACCGAAGATACCGCCACCGCCTTCTTCATCATTGTCACGACTTACTCCGCCAAAGATCGCCGCCCATTGTGCCATATGGGCCAGCATGACAATAGCTCCGGCTATCGTTGCGGCAATGGAACCGATGAGGATGTCCCTGTTTTTGATGTGGGTCAGCTCGTGGGCGATAACACCTTCTAACTCTTCCCTGTTCAGGATCCTTAATATCCCCTCTGTCACGGCCACGACGGCATGGGTCTCGTTTCGTCCCGTGGCGAAGGCATTCGGCGCATCACCCGGGATAATGTAGACCCTGGGCATGGGGATGGATGCCTTTAACGCTAAATCCTTCACTATCGAATAGAGTTCAGGGGCCTGGCCTTCCGATACCTCCTGCGCCTTATACATCCTCAGTACTATCTTATCTGAGAACCAGTAGCTTCCAAAGTTCATCACCATGGCGAAGATAAAGGCGATGATGACCCCCTGCTGACCGCCGAAGTATCCCCCGATCAGCATCAGAAGACCCGTCAGGGCGCCCAATAACAAAGCTGTTTTTATGGTATTCATGTTACACCTCCGAGACTATATCTTTTCTGAAAATCATTTCTCCGCCGTCTGTCGCCTCAACGGTGATACGATCGCCTTCGGCAAATGTCCCCTCCAGGAGCTTCATCGCCAGGTTATCGAGGATCAATTTCTGGAGGGCCCGCTTCAATGGTCTTGCCCCGTAAACAGGGCTGTAACCAGCATTGGCTATATAACTTCTTGCACCTTCTGTCAAGGCAAGGCTCAATTTCCGTCCTTCAAGTCTCTTCTGAATCAGACCGATTTGAATCTCAATAATACGATCTATGTCAGCGAGGGAAAGCGCCCGGAAAGTGATAATATCGTCTATTCTATTGAGAAATTCCGGCTTAAAGGCGGCCTTCAATGCCTCCATGGTCATGGTTCGTTTCTCCTCCTCCCTGAGGGAAGGATCCTGTATCCATTGTCCGCCGATGTTGGAGGTCATGATCACGATGGTATTCTTGAAATCTACCGTCCGGCCATGGCCGTCGGTCAATCTCCCGTCATCCAGTATCTGCAACAGGATATTAAACACATCGGGATGGGCTTTTTCTATCTCATCAAACAGCAGGACGGAATATGGCCTTCTCCTTGCCGCTTCGGTGAGGTATCCCCCTTCATCGTATCCTACGTATCCGGGAGGGGCACCGATCAATCTGGCGACGGAATGCTTCTCCATAAACTCGGACATATCAATCCTGATCATGGCCTGTTCATTGTCGAACATGAATTCGGCAAGCGCCCGGGCAAGCTCTGTTTTACCGACACCTGTAGGTCCCATGAAGATGAAGGAGCCTATCGGTCTGTTCGGGTCCTGAAGTCCCGAACGTGCCCTCCTCAGGGCGCTGGAGACGGCGGCAATGCCTTCATCCTGGCCGATAACCCTTAGTTTAAGTCTCTCTTCCATGTGTATCAGTTTCTGGATATCGCTTTCCATCATCCGCGCAACAGGAATGCCTGTCCAGTTTGCCACAACCTCCGCCACATCTTCCGCATCCACCTCTTCCTTGAGCATTTTTGTGTCTTGCTGTGTCTCTGAGAGTTTCGCCTGCTCCTGTTCCAGCTCCCGATCAAGTTCCACAAGCTTCCCATAACGGATTTCCGCCGCCCGGGCCAGATCTCCGCTCCTCTGGGCGTTTAATTCCTCCGTCTTGTAAGCCTCCATCTTTCCCTTGATCTCCTGGATTCTCTTGATGGCCTCCTTTTCACTCATCCAGTGTAGTTTCATTCCGTCCATGGATTCCTTGATTTCCGCAAGCTCCCTATCAATCTTCTCACGCCTTTCCACAGATGTCCTGTCTGTTTCTTTCTTCAAAGACTGTCGCTCAATCTCCAGCTGGATCGTCTTTCTTTCCAACGCATCAATTTCCGCCGGCATGCTGTCCAGTTCGATCCGGAGGCGTGAGGCGGACTCATCAATCAGATCAACCGCCTTATCCGGCAGAAACCGGTCGCTGATATAACGGTGAGAAAGGGTGGCGGCGGAAATAATCGCCGAATCCTTGATCCTTACGCCGTGATGGACCTCATAACGCTCTTTGAGGCCGCGCAGTATGGCGATAGTGTCCTCTACCGTCGGTTCCTTCACGAGGATAGGCTGGAATCTCCGTTCGAGGGCAGGGTCTTTTTCGATGTGTTTTCGGTACTCATTGAGGGTGGTGGCGCCCACACAGCGCAACTCGCCCCTGGCAAGGGCAGGTTTCAACATATTGGATGCATCAACGGCTCCCTCAGCCGCGCCGGCGCCCACAACGGTGTGTATCTCATCTATAAAGAGGATAATTTCGCCCTGGGCCTCCGTCACTTCCTTGAGAACCGCCTTCAATCTCTCTTCAAATTCCCCCCGGTATTTTGCGCCTGCCACGAGCGCTCCGATGTCGAGGCCAACGACCCGCTTATTTTTCAAATTCTCCGGTACATCGCCGTTGACAATACGCTGGGCCAGACCTTCCGCGATGGCGGTTTTTCCAACCCCCGGTTCTCCGATAAGGACGGGGTTGTTTTTTGTCCTCCGGGAAAGGACCTGCATGATCCTTCTGATTTCCTCATCCCTTCCGATGACGGGATCAAAAGCACCCTTGCGGGCCAGTTCATTGAAGTCTCTTGCATAGCGTTTCAGGGCCTGATATTTCTCCTCCGGGTTGGGATCGGTAATTCTCTGAGACCCCCTGATTTCTACAAGGACCTTAAAAACATTGTCCTTTGTGACCCCCGCACGGCGAAGGATACCTGCGGCCCGTCCCTCTTTTTCATCAGTAATCGCAATCAGGATATGCTCAGCGCTTACATACTCATCCCTTAATCGTGCCGCCTCGGCAAGGGCGCTATCCATCACCTTATTTAATCTAGGGGTTATGTAGGGCTGGCCGGTGCCCGCACCCTCGACCTTCGGCAGCCCCTCCAGCGCTCTTTTTATTTCACCTTCAATATGCCGGGGGTCCACTCCTAATTTTTTTATGATTTCACCGACAATCCCTTCCGGCTGTTTAAGGAAGGCCAGCAGAAGATGTTCCACATCTATTCCCTGTTGCCCGTAGCTGTTTGTTAGAGTCTGGGCATCCTGAATGGCCTCCTGAACCTTTAAGGTAAATTTGTCAAATCTCATAGGGCCTCTCTTCTATAGGTTTCTCAATACAATTTACGTATACTTTAACCATAAATATCGCAGATGTCAAGGTATGGAAACCCTGCTTCGGATCGTGAAGTTAGGCGATGCGAAAAGTTCAGCTTTTTCTAAATCCAGAAGGTGTGTTATGATAATTTGTGAGGGAAGCAGGCCAGAGAGTCCTGGGCACCTGCAAATCTTCTGATTCTAATCTTGCAAAAAAGAGGAGGGCGTCAAAGTGGATTATGCTTTTACCGAAGAGGAACTGAATATCAGGGACACAATAAGACAATTTGCCAGGAAGGAGATTGTACCGTTAATCGGCCAGATAGAAAGAGAAAAGAAAATACCCGATAATCTTATCCGGAAAATAAACGGGATGAAAATAACCGGTTTGCCGTTTCCGGAAGAATGGGGTGGATCCGGGGCCTCCTTTGTCAGTTTCCTCTTAGCTATAGAGGAGCTTTCCTATACCTATATCACTTTTATTTACTCCTCCATTGTTTCCTTCATGGCGGCATATGGATTCTTGAATTACGGTAGTAAGTACCTGAAGGAGAAGTACCTGAGAGGTTTGTTGACCGCTTCCTTAAAAGGCGCCTGGGCCTTTACCGAACCGGATACCGGCTCTGATCCAATGCAGCTGAAGGTCAGGGCGGTCAAGGATGGAGAGGATTGGGTTCTTAACGGGACGAAGAGATTTATAACCAATTCAGGCCTTGCCGACATCGTAGTGATATTTGCCCTGACGGAGAAAGGGGTTACCGCCTTTGTGGTAGAAACGCAAAATCCTGGATACATAGCGGGGAAGAGAGGGGATTTTCTTGCCTTCTGTGGTATGGATAATGGTGATATTATCCTGGAAGATGTCAGGGTGGAAGCCAAAAACATCCTGGGAGAGGAAGGTCAAGGGTTCGATATCCTACTGAGCGTGGAGGTCTTTGCCAAGGTGGCATCCTGCGCCGGGAATGTCGGTCTGGCCCAGGCGGCACTGGATCAGGCCGTACGGTACGCAAAAGAAAAAACCCACCGGGGTGTTCCCATTGGTGTGAAGTTTCAAATGACACAGTGGAACCTGGCAACCATGGCCGCAAAAGTTGCCGCCAGCCGCGCTTTTCTTTATTCTATTGGCGCAAAGATAGACAAAGGGGAGAAGGTTCCCGCCGAATCGTCACTGCTGAAAATATTTACCGCTGCCGCCGCCCGGGAAGTGGCCTCCGATGCCCTTCAGGTCCATGGCGTCTATGGTTTATCGAAAGAGTATCCCATTGAAAGGATATACAGGGAGTCGAAATTTAACGAAGTGATCCTGGGAAGCAATGAGATACAGCGGGTGATTGCGGCAAATGCATTGATGAGAGGATGATTGCTAATTTGATTTTTTACTTTTTACGAGACCATCAAACTCCATAATAAGCGGATATTGTCGTCCAGTATCTTTCTCTTTAATCTGGAGTCGCAGCTCCTTAGCTTTTCTTGCTTCACCTGGAAAGAAGATAAAACCATGTGCGATCTCTTTGGGTTGTACCGCCCGGTTTTCTAAGGTTCGTTTCCGGAGGTCTTCCCCTATCTGACTCTGTACATCTTCGTGGCTTAGTCCTTTAGCGCCTCCCAAAGTCAGGCCGGCTGCCGCACCTAAAGCAGCTCCCTTTAATGCCGCATCACCCACATTGTGCCCCGACACAATTCCGATTGCTGCACCAATAATTGCTCCTGCCGTACCGGCCAGTAAACCCGTTTTCCCCGCTTCTCTCGCAACCTTACCGAGTTCCGTCTTTTTTTCTATTCTATCATAGGCAAGACTTGCATCAATGATTGGCCAGAGGTTATTTTCTGTATCAACCAGAAAAGTCCGATCGGAAACAACTTCAAGAGAGTGTCCCCCCTTATTATCAAAGGTTATCTGAACCGGCAAAATTCCTGCTCCTATGATATCAAATCCAAAAGCTGATTTTGCCTCTTTCACGTCATCATACGCCTTAGCCGCTATGACCCCACCCGAGACCTCTGTAGCATTGGAATAAGCGGACGGCATTTTGAAAGGTACAACCTTCCTTTCGTACCTGGCGCAGGCTGCGAAGAAGATAAAGACCAGCAAAAGACATAAGCATTTTTTCTGTATTGTCATCATCATAAGCCCTCCTTAGAGAATTCTTTCTATCTCATTATGAACTTTTGGACCTTTTCCTGCAATCTTTTGTATTACAAAACCCCAAAAATCTTGCCCGCCTATCCTATCTCAGGTCTTTCCCTGTGGTTGTCAGGGAAAGTTTCCCATGTTTTACCCCTCTGGCGCCGATAAACCGATCGCCGATCTCTTTGATTTCCTCACCTTTTCCCCTTATGATCAGGACCTCCAGACAGTTATGTTCATTCAGATGTATATGCGTGGTAGAGATGATAGATATGTAATATCGGTGCTGCAGATGAGACAGGTAACGATATTATTGTAAAAAACAATAACACCCATGTCAAGCCTTTTTTTGGTTTTTTAAAGTTTTTGTGACTATTCAGCCACTAAGATACCAAGACACTAAGATCATATAATTATTCTTTGAATACCCTTCTTGATGAGGGACACATTAAAATTAATAAGAAAACCAGGGCGCTTACCAGTCAATTTCATAAGGCTAAGTATCTGTGCTTCCCACACAGGGTTCATCTCGTCCACTGCTTT
>MNZP01000054.1 GCA_001873675.1 Syntrophaceae bacterium CG2_30_49_12
TATCCGCATAGGCAGGCTGGATCCTAAGTCCAGTGCGTCTTCCAGTTCCGCCACTCTCGCAACATAAAAAATTATGGTAACTATTCAGCCATGACAGGCGAGACGCCTGTCCTACTTGTTGTATAACCACCTACGACGTAGGACAGCCGTCTCGGCTGTCTAGAATACAGGGCTTTAGATCAAGGCTGAATAGTTACAAATTATGTTATGTACTATATATTCATTTCCCCCCTAATTGTCAACGGCAATTATTCTCATTCTACATGTTGGGCCTTGACAGGAGGCAAAATGATGTATAATATTACGGATATTCCTGATTTCCATTTTAAATAACTTTAGGCACTTCTGTCAACCGAAGAATATTAGATATTGTGTTAATTCCATTTCCTTGATATTCATCCGCTAAAGAAAGACCGTTGAAAATCCCTCCTATCAGGATGTGATTAATAGGGTACTTTTATGGTAAAAGCAATTGTCACCGGGGCCGGCGGGCGGATGGGGGGCAGGATTATCAGCCTGATCTACAGCGCCGCGGATATAGATTTAGCAGGCGCAGTGGAACAAGCCGGACATCGCGTCATCGGCAGGGATGCGGGGGAGAGCCTCGAATGCGGCAAAATGGGTGTCATCGTAGATGATCACCTTAAGACGTGTATTGACAGGGGCAATGTGATCATTGATTTTACCAGTCATGAGGCGTCTCTTCGCCATCTTGAGATTGCAGTGGAAAGGCAGTGCGCTATCGTGATCGGCAGTACCGGCTTTACCGCCGAAGAAATGGAAAGGGTCGCGAGCATGGCGGGGAAGACGCGATGTGTCCTGTCTCCCAATATGAGTGTCGGCGTAAATGTGATGTTTAAAGTTCTCGAATACGTTGCCGGAATCCTCGGCGACGATTACGATGTGGAGATCACAGAGGCCCACCACCGTTTGAAAAAAGATGCACCGAGCGGCACAGCCGATAAGATGGCCCGGATCATCGCCGGAGTCCTGGGGCGTGATCTGGGAAAGGTCGCTGTTTACGGAAGGAAGGGCATTATCGGTGAAAGGACAAAGGATGAGATAGGTATCCAGACATTGAGGGCCGGGGACATTGTGGGAGAGCACACCGTTATGTTCGGCGGCGTTGGTGAGAGACTTGAATTCGTCCATCGTGCCCACAGCCGGGATAACTTTGCCAGAGGCGCCATTCGGGCGGCAAAGTGGATTTTAGACCAGAAAAACGGGCTTTACGATATGCAGGATGTCCTGGGACTAAAGGATAGTCGTAAGTCATAAGTCGTAATATTGAACAGTATCAATGGTGTCTGGAGTTATCAGTTTTGTGGGAATCGGTTCCAATATGTCCGACCCGGCGCGGAGGTGCATGGAAGCCATTGAGTGTATTTCGCTCCTGAGCGGCGTAAAGGTTCTCCGCCGGTCTTCTCTTTACCGGACGGAACCCGTTGGTTTTTTGGAACAGGAATGGTTCATCAACGCTGTAATCGAGATAAGAACTGTGCTTGCCGCCCATGAGCTGGCAGTTGCTATGCAGTCGGTAGAAGAAGAGATGGGCAGGGAAAGAGATTTGAAGTGGGGGCCTCGGGTCATAGACCTGGACATTCTCCTCTACGGACAGGATGTTATTCAGGATGAGGACCTTGTGATACCCCATCCAGAGTTTCACAAGCGGAGGTTTGTCCTTGTTCCGCTGTGCGAAATTGCCTCTTATGTGATCCACCCCGTCTTCGGTGTATCTATCATGGGGTTGATAGAAAGGCGGGAGGACAACAGCGTTGTGGAATTGTACGATGAAAAGTTAACCAGGATAAATAGGTCATGATACTTCGCATAGTCATTGCATTTCTTATATTTTATCTGTTATACAGGGCAGTAAAGATGCTTTTTCTTCCCGCAAAGGGGAAGTCTGATCATCTGTCCACTTTTCGGGAGGCTATTTCCGGGGAAGATCTGGTCGAGGATCCTTATTGTCACACCTATGTGCCGTTGAGCAGCGCCTATAAGGTGTCTATAAAAGGGAGAATTGTTCACTTTTGCTCTCGGGAATGTTTTGAGAGGTACAGGTCAGAAAAAGAGGGGGAGAGGGATGTCTGATGAAATTCTTTATTGATACGGCGAATATCGGTGAGATTAAAGAAGGTATCAGCCTGGGGATGGCCGATGGTGTGACCACCAATCCGTCTTTGATTGCGAGAGAAAACAGGGCGTTCGACGAGGTAGTGAGGGAAATTCTTGACCTGGTTGATGGTCCTGTAAGCCTGGAAGTCCTCAGTTTAGAGGCCGGGGCAATGGTAGATGAAGGAAAGAAACTGGCCAGGCTGGGCGATAATGTGGTTATCAAAGTTCCCATGACGACAGAAGGGTTAAAAGCCGCCAGGATTTTCGCCGATGAGGGGATTCGTGTCAATCAGACCCTGATTTTCTCTCCACTCCAGGCTCTGATGGCGGCCAAAGCCGGCGCAGCCTATGTAAGTCCCTTTGTGGGCAGGCTTGATGATATCTCCCATGACGGTATGGAACTCGTGGAACAGATCATCACAATTTTCAACAACTACGGTTTTGAAACGGAGGTTATCGTTGCCAGTGTGAGACACCCCCTTCATGTCCTTGAAGCCGCCCTCATGGGCGCCGATATCGCCACCATTCCCTTTAAAGTGATTGCCCAACTGGCGAGGCACCCCCTGACCGATAAGGGGATAGAGATGTTTTTAGCGGATTGGAAAAAAGTTCCGAAAAAATAGGAGGCGGCCTGTAAAGTCAGAGAAATGAGGATATTTAACCTTTCCAATACTATTACCATTTTGAGGATCTGTGTCCTGCCGGCGCTTTTTTTTCTTCTCCCTCCTCCTGGCCCCGGTCCGACAGGAAGTCTCATTATCGCCCTCCTGTTTATTGCGGCCACCTTCACCGACCTGCTGGACGGTTATGTAGCCAGAAGATATAAGATTGTCACCACCGTGGGGAAATTATTAGATCCCATTGCCGATAAGCTTATTGTCAACACGGCAATGATTTTGATGATTCCACTTGGTCGTATTCCGGCCTGGATTGTGGCCGTTACGATTATCAGGGATATTGCTGTTGATGGTATCAGAAGCATTGCTTCCTCGGAGGGGATTATCATCCAGGCCAGCCGATGGGGAAAGCAAAAAACCCTGTGCCAAATCTTTGCCGTCTCGGCCCTCATTATCCATTATCCGTTTTTAGGTGCAGATGCCCACCTCGTAGGTACGGTAATTCTCTATATCGCCCTGATATTGACCATCTATTCGGGTATTGATTACTTCGTAAAGTTCTCCAGGGGAAGCATCTCATAAGAATCAGAAGTCAGGAGTAGTTACACAAGTTTTGTATTGACAAAAAGAGTTTGTCTGTTATAGTCATGCTATATCTTGAAGCGTAGGCGGGCGTAACTCAGCGGTAGAGTGTCACCTTGCCAAGGTGGAGGTCGACGGTTCAAATCCGTTCGCCCGCTCCAGATTTAAGGCGGCATAGCCAAGTGGCTAAGGCAGCGGTCTGCAAAACCGTTATTCTCCGGTTCGAGTCCGGATGCCGCCTCCAATGATAACAAGGGGTTAGCTCAAAAAGCTTGCCCCTTTTCTTTTGAAAAATAAAGAGAACCGTCCCCTTTATTCGCTTTGTTCGCTAAAATTGCATGCAATTGATTATTCCTGTTTTTGTTACGCATCAGGGCTGCCCCCATCGTTGCATCTTCTGTAACCAGGAAAAGACAGCCGGGCCTTATAGGACGCAGAGAATCACCAGAGATATTTTTGAGGAGACGGTGTTTGCCTATCTTCGCCATACGAAGCGAAGGGCGGATCGTATCCAGATTGCCTTCTACGGCGGCAGTTTCACCGGTATGGAGGGAGACTATCAGCTTGAACTCCTCGGATTTGCCCATTCGTTTATCAAGCGGAAACTGGTGGATGCCGTTAGGGTCTCTACAAGACCGGATTATATCACCGAAAAAAGCCTGGATATGCTCGAAAGATTTGGGGTTACAACGGTGGAAATCGGCGCCCAGTCAATGGATGATGAGGTATTGAATCTTTCCCGCAGGGGCCATTCGTCGGCTGATGTGAGGAGCGCCGTGATGATGTTGCGAAAACGTGGATTTGAGACGGGGATACATCTTATGGTCGGGCTGCCGGGGGACAACAGTAGAAAATTCGACTCTACTGTGGCGGAGACTATTGCCCTTTGCCCCGATATGGTGAGAATTCATCCCACAATCGTTTTTCAGGGTACGGCGCTGGCAAAGGCTTTTCAGGAGGGAGACTATATCCCCATGGGCATGTCTGATGCCATTGAAGCCTGTAAGTTTGCTTTGCTGAAATTTACCGGTGCCCGCATCCCCGTTATCAGGCTTGGTCTCCAGGTCACCCCTGAGATGATGAGAGAGGGGAGTATCATTGCCGGCCCATTCCATCCCGCTTTCAGGTCTCTTGTGGAAGAGGCGATTTTTTTTGATATGGCCTCGTCACTGCTCTCCTTTCGTCCGGCAAAGAACAGTGCGGTCTCCTTTTTCCTGGCGCCGAAGGATATCTCCAGTTTTCGCGGTCAGAAAAATGGAAATATACAGCGGCTAAAAAAGATTTTTGGACTGGCCGGTATTTCCGTATCCGGCGATCCTGCCCAGGAGAGGGGTTCTTTAGCCACGATGGTGAATGGGAAGAAGTCCTGGATGATCCGGATGATGGGCGGTTTCCACGAAATTAAGGAGACGATAGGTGTTTAAATCAGGGTTTATCGGGATCATTGGCAGGCCCAACGTAGGAAAATCCACCCTTCTCAATAGTATCATAGGTGAAAAGATTGCCATCGTCACGCCAAAACCACAGACAACGAGAAACAGGATTACGGGGATCAAAAATCTCGAGGAGGGACAATTTGTCTTCCTCGACACACCGGGGATTCACAAGGCATCAACACCGCTGAATCAGTATATGGTCGGCGCTGCCACCGCCGCCTTCAGAAACGTTGATCTGTTTCTCCTGCTTGTCGAAGCCAATACCGGCGTTCATCAGCAGGACCCGTTTATTATAAAATCCCTGCAGGATGTAAGATTACCCGTTATCCTTGTGATCAACAAGATTGACCTTGTAAAGAAGCATACGCTCCTGCCCATCATTGATCAGTTCCGCCAGCTTTTCCCGTTCCATGAAATTATTCCCATCTCTGCCTTAACCGGTGATGGGGTGCAGATCATCATAGGTGAGATCTGGAAGCTCCTTCCCGAGGGGCCACGGTATTTCCCGGAAGATATGGTAACGGATTGTTCGGAAAGATTTATCGCCGCAGAGATCATCAGGGAAAAGATTACCTTTTTAACTCATCAGGAGGTACCCTACGCCACGGCCGTTGTCGTGGATATCTTCAGAGAAAATGGAGAAAGAAGTCTAATCTATATTCAGGCGACGATCAATTGCGAGAAAAATTCCCAGAAGGGTATCCTGATAGGTAAAAAAGGGGCCATGCTCAAGGAGATAGGCACACAGGCAAGAAAGGAGATGGAAAGATTCTTTGCCGTTAGAATTTACCTCGAACTGTTTGTCCGGGTGAGAAGAGACTGGACCCGTAACGAGAGGATGCTCCGGGAATTCGGTTATACGAACAAACCATGAACCGTTTATGTCTTACGTCTTATGTCAAAAAAATGTCCGTAAAAAGGTATCCACCGAGCGGCACTGCCAGCACACAATATTCCCCTCTCTGTTGATTAATACCATCGTGGGGACACCTCTGACACCGTAGGCCTCCGCCACATCTCCATTCTTATCGAGGAGCGTCCGGTAGGGTATTTGATATTTAGCTACAAACATGGATACCTTTTTCTGAGATTCCTGAATGTCAATGTTGACCATCACAAGACCACGCTTCTCATAGGTGGCACAGATATCTTTGAAGTGAGGGATTTCGGTACGGCAATAGGTACACCAGGTGGCGGTGAAAATTAAGAGAACCGGTTTCCCTTTGTGGTCGCTAAGTTTAAATTGCCGACCCTTTAGATCCTTCAAAGCAAAATTCGGCGCCTTTTCCTCGCTGCCCTTTCCTAAAAAAGTTCCTGATTTATCAGCAGCATACAGGGGCAAAGACAGAGAGGACAACAGAAAGATGAATCCCCATGCGGCATAGAGTAAAATCCTGTACTTTTTATTCATATCATCTCCTTTCAAAGCCATTGGGTCCCTGCCCTGATTAAGAAATATTCTCCCATCGCCAGTAATATCCAGCCGGATATATGGCTGATCCTCACCATCCACATCCCTGATTTGGGTCTGCTGGCAATAAGAGCGGCGGACGTCCCGAGGATGATGAGAAATGTCCCCATACCAAAGGCAAAGACAAAGAGAAATCCCATTCCCAAAATAACATTCTGTCTTGTGGCGATGTAACTCAGCAGTACTGCAAGCACTGGTGTTATGCATGGGCCCATGAGCAGTCCCGAGGCAGCGCCGACAAGGAAGCTACCCAGGACGCCTTTTGTCTTTTTCCCAGGCATAATTTTGGTAAGAAATGCCGGAGTCCGCAGGGGCAACACAAAAACGTCAAGCATTGATAGTCCCATGAGGATGCATACATTGGCAATAATGAAATATGTCCAGGGATTTGTCTGTATCTGGCCGAACAATCTGCCCGAGAGAGCAGCAATGCCACCCAGGGTTGTATAAACCAGGGCCATGCCGAGGACGTAAGCGAGGGAAAGCACAAACCCTCTTAGCTTTGATCCGCTTCCGTGCGCCCCGATATAGGCAATCGTGATGGGGATCGCCGGATAAATACAGGGTGTAAAGCTAACGAGTACACCCCCCAGGTAAACTGTCAAAAACGCCAGAATAAATGACCCCTGGATATAGACAGACAAACTGCCAAAAAGATTTTCTATCATAATTTTCTGTTTACCTTTACTTTTCCTGTGCCTGTTTCTTCACCTGTTCGCTGATAAGTTGTTGCAGGTTGTTATAGGTCTTCAAGCTGGCAGAACCCTCGATGGTCTTGACGGCAATATCCTCGACCTTTTGATATGCCTTTTCGAGCTGTTGTGAAAGCCTGGCGATCTGTTCACTCTGGTCTTTTACAGTTTTTTCAAAGGCAGCGATTTTCGTGGTGAGGACATTTCGTTCACCATCAAACTCTTTTTTAAAGAGGTCTTCTCTGCTTTTTGTCTCCACCTTGATTCTCTCTACGGCTTCTTTGACGGCACGATCAACTGTTGTTTCCAGTTCTTCGGGAAAGCTGCTGACCTTATTCTGCAGTGCATTTAATTCCGCTTCCTTTTCGGCAATTATCTTTTCTCTCGCCTGCAACTCTTTTTCCATCTGTTCTCTTTTAACCTGTATATCTTTTTCAAGTTGCGCCTTTTCGTCTTCAAACCTGTTCTTTGCTATCCTCTGCTCCCGTTCAAAGGCATATATGTATTCTTCTTTCTCCCGTTCACGCCTTTTCTTCTCTAAATCAGTCCATTCTTTGCTCTGTGTTTCATAAGCCTTCTTCTCTTTTTCCCATTCCGCCTGGAGGGTCTGGATTTCCCTTTCCAATTTTTCCTTCCGCGTGGCCATCTCAGATTCAAATTCCGCACGCTTAAGATTTTGAGATTCTATCAACGCCGCCAGGGTTGCCGCAGCTTTTTCAATCTGGTAGAGTTCATGGATCTCCTTTTCCTTAAATTGAATGGCTTCTTTGATGGCCTCAAATTTCTTTACCTCTTCTTCAAGGTTATCGGAGATCTGGGTGAGCATCTTTCCTGTTGCGAACTTCAGATTGCTGATTTTGCCTATAACCCCTTCCGTGGAGAGAGAATCGGCAACTTGTAAAACTTCTCTTATTTTTTTCTCTTCCCGTCTCTCCTCCGGTTTTAGTTCAGCTTCCCGCTTTTCCTGGAGTTCCTGCAGGAGTGCATTGTAGGCATCCAGCATCTCTTGTTTGGTGCTGGAGGTAGAAATTTTTTTCGCCGGTGATTTGTCAACCATTACAATATCCTCCCTTTTTCTTGAATTTTCAAAAATCTTTTCATCATCATACCAACATGAGTGTCATGTCAACGATACTCTGTCATTTCCAGCAATTCTCGGTGAAGTAGATGAAAGGAAGAAAAATCGCTTATGAATGGGTTTTTCGTTACGGAATTATTTTTCGATAGAGAAAAGAAGGGGAAACTGGCACGCGTAGAGGCAATTTTTGGCGATAGGAGTTTGGGTTTATCGGGTAAGGAGCTATGTTTTGCGGAAAAATGGCGCAGAAGTCCCTTTCGATTTGGGCATCGCATAAAAAAAGTAGGAAGAAAAGATTGAGTGTTGCGCAAGACAGTTCATGGAGCCCT
>MNZP01000152.1 GCA_001873675.1 Syntrophaceae bacterium CG2_30_49_12
TATTTTTAACATAACAAAAAGGGAAAGTCAAAACAAACGATTTGGTCACAAGTTTTCTGAATGAGATTTTGGATTGAGGGGGATAGGTTAGCTACCGAAAGCCGGACATGTCCCGCCGGCTGCCCCTTCATAAACCCCCCGGGATGATTGCGAGGGATAGGCAAATGGAATAAAGAACTGAGGGATTTTTTCTTAACGGTTGCAAATTACCCCCTGCCTGAGAACGCCGAAAAATATCTTGAAGCCATGCGAAACATTCCAGACACGGCAAGCTATTATGAATATATCAAATGGCTTCGCTATGGATTTGAGCGCAGACAGGGCCGGGAAAAGATCGAGGGCTTTTTTCCGAGTTACGAATCCAAGGTTTATTCATTATTCACAGATGAAGATTTCAAATCTTTCGAGTGTAATCGAGAAATTTTATCTGTCCTTATACCATAGGTTATAATATCCTGTAAATACCGATCCCTATACTGCCACTAAGATCGGGATAAATAACAGTAGAGCCGGGGCGGGTGTCCTGGCCCTGCAGAAAGGGGGATTTAAGAATGGCGACAATAGCAAAACGACGCGGACGGTACATCATAGACTGCTATGATCAGCACGGGAAACGGTACAGAAAAACCATGAAGGCGGGAAGCACAAAAGACGCGGCAAAAAAAAGAACTTCGGGAGATCGAGGCAAAGATCGAGCGGCGGACGTTTTTTCATGAGAAAAAGACGCCATTATTTTCAATGCGGAAAGACCCCGGAGCCAGGGGAAAGAAGGACAGGAAAAGGTGATTTCCGTATTGACGCCCGGACAGATCAGGAATTTTCTTGAAGCGGTTACAGATCAGAAATACAAAACCCTATTTCTCACAGCGATCATGACCGGGGCGCGTCAAGGTGAAATCCTGGGGCTGAAATGGCCAGACGTTGATTTTTCAAAAAAACAGATCAGCATAGCCAGGACGTTCAACATGGGCCGTTTCTTTACCCCGAAAACAAAAGGATCGGCACGACGGATCGACCTTGTACCTACGGCGGTGAAGGCTTTGGCTGAATGGAAATTAGCAAGCGGTGGGAAGGATGGCGCCCTTGTTTTCCCGAATGAGGCAGGGGAGCCAATGAATTACAGCAATATGGTGCAACGGCATTACAGAAGAGCGCTGAAAGATGCGGGAATTCCTCAGATAAGATTTCACGACTTGCGGCACACCTATGCGAGCCTGCTACTTTCCCAAGGGGAAAACATAAAATACATTCAAACGCAGTTAGGACATTCAAGCCCTACCGTCACCCTGAATGTTTATTCTCACCTTATGAAAAGTGAAAACCAGGAGGCCGTTTGCAGACTGGAAAATGCCATTTTTGAGGGAACTGGTCACAAAATGGTCACAAAAGAAGAAAAAGGGCTAACCGTAAATGGCTAACCCGCTGATTTTATTGGTGGGCGGTACTGGGATTGAACCAGTGACTTCTACCGTGTGAAGGTAGCACTCTCCCGCTGAGTTAACCGCCCGGTCATGTCGGGATTACCTATATCTCAAAGAAGGCTCCTTTTCAATAGAATATCCCGCACGTTTGTCACATCGCTCACACATCCGCTCATACCATTTCGCTTTCTTTGGCTAACTTTGTTGGCTTCGTCGTCGGCGTCCTCGACGTATTAGTAATACGCCTGCGGCGACTCCTCCTTGCCGCCGCGTTATCCTTTGAAAGCGAAATGGTATCAGATCAGCCCCCGGGAGCTTGTACTTGTTAATTCCGACGAGGAATGCCTTTTTCATAATACCTCCCTTCCCAGGTATCGGGGACGTCTTCTTCCTCTTTGCCGGCCTTCGGGTTCCCCGGCCGGATTTTACTCACCAGCGTCAGCGGATTGAGGCTGAACGAGCTTCCCTTCTTCCAGGTCTTCTTTTCCTCATCCCACTGGTTGTAAAACAGGATGGGCAGGAGCTGGTACCTTTCGATGATCTCTTTCCTCAAGATATTGGATTTCAGGAGAGCCACAAGTTCCGTCGCTGAAGTGGCGCTGGGCGATCCAATCCCCACCATCTCGGCCATCCCGCCGAATTGTTGGACCAGGGCGGACATCCCTCCGCTGCGTTCCTTCGGGGCAATGGGGGCGATGACGGCCTTCGCCTGGTAGATATCGGTCATGGTTTCCTTTCAACCCTCCCTAAAAATAGAGGGCTGCTTCCACCCCCAGGAAGTGGTTTCTTTTATCGTCATCCTTGACATTCATATAGTTGGTTATCTCTTCGTAGGAATATCTGACGGTGATGTTTGAGTTATCCTTTATCCGATATCCCATCTCCCCAAAATACTGATTCTTTTCCTGTACATCTGCCTTTGTCTGAATACCACTTCTCTCCCTGTCAAGGCCCAGCTTGTAGAAGAACTTTTCAATATCCTGAGACCATTCAAAAAAGATGTCGTCCGCATCGCTGCCCGCGTGATGGCCGAAAACCCTGCCATCGTACTGCATGGGATAGGAGCCATGACTGTACCAGGCAGCGGGCACGCTGCCTGGCGACAGATCGGCATACTCCACGCGGAAGACCGCTTTTTCCACCGCAAAGGGGTTGTAGAGGGCCATCCCAACCAGATAGGCCCTTCTATCCGGTAGGGTTCCCGTATCCTCCGCCCCCCCTTCCGCGTAGAGCTTAACGGAATCGGCCAGGAAAATCAACTTCCTGATATTCGGTATCATCAGGGCAACATCAACGGCAAGCTCCTGATTACTCTCGAATTTTGTGTTATCCCTGTTTTTATTGCTGTAGAGTATCTTGATGACGTCAAAAAAACTCAGGTCCCGCCCGGAGCCTCCGAAAAGGGCAAGGTGCGACAGCCCTGCTTCAAAAAAGGGGTGAGGCTTAAAGTTTAGGCGGAGACCGTACAGGTAGGGATGGGCCACGTTGGAGCCAGAGCGTCCGTCGTTTAATTCAGAAAAGAAGAGGTTGAATTTAAAGGGTCCCAGCCAATGGAAAATCCACGGCAGAAGCGTTGGTTCAGGATTCGATAACTTGACCATATCGAAGGGGTGGGCATTATTGGACATAAGGAGCGCGCCGTGATAACCGGGGCCCCACCAGAGAGAATCCCTTCCTACCTCGACCTCAAAATTGCCGGCGGTCAATTTCACGTATCCCTTGTGCATACGCAATTCATCTTCATCGTTGCCTTCTATCTGGTCGAACTTTTGATAATAGGAAAAGATCGGTTGAATAAAGAAGGAGAAGACGTTCCATAGGCGGCCGCGGGATTGAAATTGAACCGAGGCATTGTTGCCATCGTAGTAGTTGATGCCCTCATTGTTATAAATGGAAAAAGGGCCGCTTAAGCGGTTGTAAGTAATGGAAAGCGCATCTATCGGTTTCAGGAAGGTCGAAGGCGATGACCCCCGCGATCTAACTTCGGATACTTCTTCTTCAAAATATTTCGCCGTCGGGCCCTGGAGGTCGCTGCACGCGGTGGTTGGTTCCTTCAGGGCATCGCATTTATCGAGGGCTTCGGCCAACAGTCTGCCGACTTCGGCCCGCGAGAATGGCCTTGTTGAAGATAGATTGCTCTGGATGAGGCCTTTGGCAACCCAAAGTTCCATGTTTCTGTAAAGCGGTAATGCAAAGGGGACATTGACCGATGAGGAAGCAAAGGCCGATGACGTGGAGAGAAAGGCAAAAAAGAGCGCGGCCGATAAGATCCTTATACGCATAAGACAGGTAATGCTCCAAAAATATCCATCCTTTTCTTTCACAACTACCCCCTCCATCCGTTTGCTTGCGGTTTGAAACGCTTTGAGGTCTGCCCATGAAGTCCCTTTACGCTTTTTTCAGAACCTCTGTCAAGATATTTGTAATAAGTGAAAATGTTAAATTTTAATTTCACTTGCCTTGTAAAGAGATATTTTGTATTTAAAGCAAGGGAAAATAGAACGTAGAGGAACTTCACTTTCAAGCTAAGGAGGGGTATTAGTTGTATGGATACATTATCCAGAGAGGAACTCAGGACACTCATGACCACACGCGAGGAGTGTTGTATCTCAATTTTTATGCCCACCTACCGGGCAGGTGCGGAAATTCAGCAAAATCAAATCAGACTCAGAAACCTGTTTAGGGAAGCCGAGGAAAAATTACTGGCCAGCGATTTGCGAACCACAGAGGTAAAAGCGTTACTGGAACCTGTCCAGGGGCTCCTGGGTAATGTCATTTTCTGGCGACGTCAGAGCGATGGCCTTGCCATCTTTATATCCCACGATATATTTCGTTTTTACTGTCTTCCCATAGATTTTGGGGAATTGGTCGTTATTGCCGACCGTTTTCACATCAAACCGCTCCTTCCAGCTCTACGAGGAGACGAGCGTTTCTACATTTTAGCCCTCAGCCAGAATGAGGTAAGGCTGCTCGAAGGTACCAGACATAGTGTAAGAGAGATTGATCTGGGAACCATCTCTAAAAGTCTTGCCGAGGCCCTTCAGTACGATGTGCCGGAAAAAGAGGTTCGCTTTTATCCGACAAAGTCAGGCGGTGGCGAACGTTCAGTAATGGTTTCCGGGCATGGCGCCAGTGTTGAGGATGCGAAGGATAATATTCTAAAATACTTTCGCCAGGTCGACAGGGGTCTGCGCGACTTCCTCAGGGACGAACAGGCACCTCTGGTGCTGGCAGGGGTAGATTATCTCTTTCCGATTTATAGAGAGGCAAATACCTACCCCCGGCTTATGGAGGAAGGCATTGGAGGAAATCCAAGGGGAATGGGCGCGGAACAATTGCATACGCAGGCCTGGAATATCGTGGAGCCCTGCTTTCAAAAGGCCGAGATTGATGCCGTTGCCCAGTACAGACAATCTTCCGGGACCGGACTGACCTCCAACGACATTAAAGAGATTGTTCAAGCTGCCTGTCATGGGAGGATCGGTTTGCTGTTCGTTGCCATAGGCCACAGACAGTGGGGGGTAGTTGACCCTGACACCGCTGAGGTGCGCCTGGACGAAAAGATAGAGGCAGGCAATGAAGACATCCTTGACTTTGCTGCCATCCAGACCTTCTTAAACGGCGCCACTGTCTTTGCCCTTTCCCCGGAGAGAATGCCCGATGGTGCATCGCTGGCGGCTGTATTCCGCTATTAATACCATTTCGCTTTCTTTGGTGCTTTAGGGAAAGTCAATATCTAAAAATGGCGCTAACATCTAATGCAGGAATAGAATGCCTCAACAAGCTGAAAGGATGGCGTCTCCATTTGGCTTGGCTGAGATTACAAGATGGGGATCATAAACCCGTCTTGCGGATTGCGATTGACGGAGCAATTTCTATCTTTTGTGGAAAATTCTTCAACAATTCCTATATTGATGAGCCCGTAGTTTGTTCTACTCGCTCGCTCCTGATGAGCGGGGGACTCTCTAAAGATAGATGCGTGTCCTCGTTTGAACTCCTGGCCAAGAAGGTACTTGCTGGCCTGGACATTCAATCTGAAAAGCCGGGGGTGGTGTTTCGGGATCTCCTTTCTCTCAAGTCAATGGCCCCCTGGAGTGTCATTGATATCTCGAGGGTCTCGTTTCCTCTCATCTTCCGTATAGGGAGAGAAGAAGATACCATGAATCAGGATGAGGGAACCTTTCAGTTGAAAGGATGCCCGGTGCTTTGTGACAAAGCGGGAAAGGTTTGGACACCAATGACCCTTGCCGACGAAGCTGCAATTGAGGCCTCGTGTCGAGATATACTGCTTGTATGCTACGCCCCTCTGGAACGGGCAAGAGACGTTGCTGCAAAATCCCACTTGGGAAGGATGGTACACATGACGCAGGCGTTCCATTTCATCATGGAACGGGCCTTTCTACCAGAAGAGGAGGTTGTTGTCTAAATGCGATTATCTTGCAGAGGCAGATATGCTACCAGGGCCATGATTGAGCTGGCGCTGCACCACGGGAAGGAACCGCTTTCGCTGAAAACCATCGAAAAGAATCAGGGTATTTCAAGAAAGTATCTGACCCAATTGATGGGTGGACTGAGAATTGCCGGGCTCGTGGTTGTTGCTCGGGGGAAAAAAGGAGGGTACACGCTTGCCCGCCACCCTTCAGAGATTACCCTGGCCGACATACTGTTCTCTGTCGAAGGGGACATGTCGCTCGTTGATTGTGTTAAGGACCCCAGACTGTGCTACAGGTCTGAGGAATGTATCGCAATTCCGACCTGGGTCGAACTCAGTGAACTGATTAAGAATTACTTGAGATCTACTACCTTGGCAGACGTTCTCAAGAGGGGAATTTTATCACAACTGCCTGAGGGGGGACCTAAATAATACCATTTCGCTTTCAAAGGATAACGCGGCGGCAAGGAGGAGTCGCCGCAGGCGTATTACTAATACGTCGAGGACGCCGACGACGAAGCCAACAAAGTTAGCCAAAGAAAGCGAAATGGTATAAAGGGCCTATCTATGGGGTGTCTGACACCCGGACATGTGGATCATTGGTAGGCATCTTGGGCAGCCGGATTTTGAAGCTGGAGCCTTTGTTTTCCTCTGACTTTACGACGATGGTCCCTCCGTGTTCCTCTACGATTTTCTTCACGACGAGGAGGCCTAAGCCCGTGCCCGTTGACCCCTTTGTGCTCACCATTCCTTGAAAGATATTGTCATATACTTCTTTGCTCATTCCCATTCCATTGTCAGACACTTCAATGATAATCCCTTGTCCGTTCTTCGATTCCAGTCTGACAACAACATGGCCCTGACGTCCGACAGGAGAGGCATCAATGGCATTGGAGACCAGGTTTATTAGACATTGATGTAAGGCTTGTGGATCCAGGTAGACATTATCAAAATCCCCCTCGTATTCTGAGGCCATATTGATATTGTTGTTTCGAGCCTTATTCTCCATTGTTTCGATCACATCTTCAACTATGCCTCTGGGGTCGCACTTCTGAAAGATGGGTTTGCGCTCCTTCGCATAGTTTAATAGGTTGATAACCAGTTCAGAGATAAGACCGATGTTCTTTTCGATCATCCTCCATCCCTTTTGCGTATCCTTTTCATTATTTATCCTGGTTCCCCTCTTATAAATGTACACCCCCCCAAAAAGGCCATCCAAGATGTTCTTGATCGCGTGACTAATACTGGCAACAGCTTGACCGGTGGCACTCAACCGTTCAGACTGGATCAGCTCCTGGCGAAGTCGCTTTATTTCCCTAAGGTCTTGGAAAAAGAAAACCTTTCCTAAATGATCCTCCTTCTCGTATAGGTTGATGCCCGAGAGCCTCACCGGTATTGGTTCCTTATCCTTGTTCAGAATGTCTGTTTCTGCGGGTTTGAAACCACGTAAAACTATGCCATAGTCATATATGAGAGGGCGTTGAATCTTTACGGCGATGTCTTCAGAAAAGAAATCGTTCAAGGTAAGTCTGTCCACGACTTCAGGCTCGCGGTATCCGGTGAGGCTTTCGGCCACACGGTTGAAGATATTGACAACCCCGACCTCATTCATTGCGATGATTCCCACGAGGGAATTCTGAATCATATTGCTCTGGAATTTATGAAACTTCTCCAGTTCCACCTGAGAAGACTTGATTATATAGATCATATGCTGAAAGGAATCGGCTAACTGGACGATCTCATCCCCTTTGTGCGTCTTATAGACCTCGCATTTTCGGCATCCTTCGAGTTTCTGCGGAAATTTAGGTTCATACCCCTCACAGGGTGTGCCATCAACGAACCAACATTGAACCGCTGTGTTTGTATACGCTGCACAGTCCTTACGTCCGCATTGTTTGATTTCCCAGCAATTTACACGCTTACCGAAGAGGATATCCATGTCGAGGTTACCCACCGAGATCTCATCCGCTATCCGGGTTAGGGTTACTATTGGACGTGTCGTATGTCGGAGAAAGGATCTTGCGATCAGGAGGGTTACGAGAATCGTAGAGCCGAGAACCCCCAGGTAAAGGGTCATGACCTGGTTCACAAAGGCATGGACCGATGATGTGAAAAAGCCTGCCTTGATAGTACCTATGCTTTTCCCTTTGTAGACGATAGGATAAACTATCTCCATGAGGATCCATTGGAGTGCAACTGCCCCCAATAGGCCAAATAGGATCAGTAACAGAAAGATAAGTAGGAGTATCTTAGTGCGGAATGAGAGCTTGCTGTATAGAGGGGTGTGATGACTTCCTCGGAACTGAGGCCTTAAGAGAGTTGGTAAACTCTTCATGTTGAACCCCAATGCGGATCTGGACGTCCTCCGAATTAATGGAGCCGGAACAGAGTTCCAAGCTGGGTTACGCGAAGCCTAAGAGTATCCTCATTTTCATCCAAATTGAACTCTGTCCCTACACTCGCCCTTGAGAACATCGTTGACAACTCGCATGAGACGTTGCGGCGTCACAGGTTTCTCAATAAATCCATCCGGGACACGTGCTTTACATCGAGACACAATATCTTTCCAATCAACATTGATTTGTTCCTTGATACCGGTAATTATGATCAGTGGAACGTCTTTTAATGGTTCTTCTCGTCGTCGCAACCTGAGGAACAAATTGATACCCGTTTTCCCGGGCATTAATAAGTCGAGGCAGATCAAATCAGGAGTATCTTCCCTGATTAGCCTCTCTCCGTCCTCAGCATTGTTTGCTGTCCGCACGGAAAAACCGTTTTCCTCCAGTATGGCTGACAGATATGTCGTCAAATCTTCTTCGTCATCAATAACAACAGCCCTTCTTCTTATATCTTCCCTTTCTAAAGAACCCATTTTTCTATCCCTCCTTTTTTAAGATTCTCTCAGAGATAAAACCTGTGCTTCATTTGTCCAGGATTACCGCCTTATCAAAAAGATCGAAGACACCACCTACCCGAACATCCATCTTATGGTAGTCCATAAGCTGCATAAGCTGCCGTTTGCAGTTGGCACAGGGGGCTGCCAGGTATTTCGCCCCTGTCTCCTTAACCTGGTTCAACTTCATCTTTCCCCCAACGTTCATCCTATAATCGAGGAAGGTAACCTCGTTCTTTTTTACCCCTTCTTTGCTGTCCATAACCGCCAGGCCGCCTCCGCCGCCACAACACCAGTTATAGTCTCGGTTCGGGGTCATCTCTCGAAAATCAGTGGTACAGGCCCTTAATAGTACCCGAGGTTCCTCAATCACACCGGTGCTTCGTGCGAAGTTACAGGGGTCATGATAGGTGACAGGTTCTGGATTTTTGTTCGGATCAAGCCTGAGTTTTCCTCTGGCCAATTCTTCCGCAGCGATGATAAAGATATTGGTGATTTCATAGGGGATATCCCCTCCCCAATAGAAAGCGCCGCCTATCCTCTTAGCGATTCGGTAGGCGTGGCCGCATTCCCCTATGACGAGTTTTTTAACCTTCAGCTTCAGGCAGGCATCGTGGAGTAGTTTGTTCTTGCGCTTCATGTGGGCATCATCACCGGTAAAAAGCCCAAAATTTGCACCGTCGAAGGCCTCAGAGCTCATCGTCCAGCTCAACCCAGCGGCGTGGAAGAAGGTTGCACAACCCATCTGAGTCTCTGGAAATGAGACCAGGTCTGCCGAGGCCGGGACGAATAGGATGTCTGCCTCCTGGTCGACGGGTATTTTAATGGGGATGCCGTGCTCTTCCTGTAACTCCGATTCAAGGAATTCCACCGCATTCATGAAAGACGCATAAGTCTGGCCTTCATCGTTCCCGAATTTATCGGACATCTCCTGGGTCTGTGCCATCATCTTGGGGGACATGCCAAGGGCGTGGACAATGGCCCGGCCTTTACGTGTAATGACGGAGTTGTCAATACCAAAGGGGCAGAATTTGGCGCAGCGTCGGCAACCGGAGCATTCGTAGAAATCTCGTACCCAGGTTTCAATATCCTCCGGGCTTAAATTGTTGGATTGGCCATTGAATAGACCTCGAATCTTTGTCAGTATAGAACCGTTTTGTTTGTACAGCTTCCGAATCAGGTCGGAGCGGGCCGCCGGGTTTGTTCGTCTTTGGGGGTTTGCCCTGGAAACATGGCACTGCTCAGCGCATGTTCCACACTTAGCGCAGATGTCCATGTACAACTGAAGAGCCCTGGGGCCATCCTTGATGGCCTTGACAGAATTAATTGCCTTTTCAATGTCCGTCTGGGAGATTACACTTTCTTCGCTCATGGTATCACCTCTCTATTCTTGATAGATTATTGATTTACTGTAAAATGTGCCGGGAATGTGGAGAAACTTGCCGAACGGTATATAGATGATCAACAACTGTCCCAAGAAAAAATGGAGAAGGAAGGCTGGGTCACCGGGCACAGCGACGCTTTTGAAGGTAAAAAGGGCAACAAAATATTCCCTGCTTTGAGCAAGGTCAAAATGAGTGACAAACCGCATTATATCCCCGGTGATGATAATGCCTAAGATCAACGCCAACGTAAGGTAATCGTCCTTATCGGAGATCTCCCTGACCCGTTGAACTGCCAATCGGCGGACGAGCAAGTAGATTCCCATAATGAAAATGACCAACCCCGCGGCGCCTCCCAGTGTGGTCGAGAGTGTATCTACGTCTTCTTTACCCATTCTGAGGACTTGCCAGAGAAGCGGAAAATCCGTTACCACCCTCACATGGCCGATGAGAATCAATGCGATACTTACGTGAAATACCCAGGTCCCGGCCCAGAGGGGTTTGTTCCCTTTAAAGAGATTCTCGAAGATAAAAATCTCCTTCACAATTCTTTTCCACTTGTCACCAGGGGTCGAGGCAGCGGGGTAGAGGGTCATCTTCCCTTGAGCAGCCTTGGTCCACTTAAGAATTTTGTGGGTGATACCCGATAGAAACACGATGAGCGTAATGTACGGCAATATCTCTCCAATAAAGATTTTGATTCCACCCATAGTACTCTTCCTCCTTAAATGTTAGTTTAAATAATAGCATTAATTAAGATAATTAAATTACTTACCTTATGAGATAAGGTTCGTATCATTTTCCACTAATGATGTTAAATGTTTTTTTAATGTTCAATTTTCTGCCTTGACAATTGTGTTCACCTAAGACTAAATAGTTCCTGAAGCCCTGTAACTTATGGATAATCCTATTGATGGTAATATTCTCCGTTGTGTTTCCCCGCTGATCATCACAGAATTGAATGTTGATCGGGCAATTGATATCCTGGATGGGGTGATGGAGGGCAAATGAAGAAAGATCTTTTAAGCGTTTATGATCTTCAAGTATTGGATTTTGAATTGATATTTGAAAAAGCGAAAAAGCTGAAAAAAATGCTCCGGGATGGGCATACCTATGCACCTCTGAAGGGCAAGACCCTCGGGATGATTTTCGATAAACCGTCCACCAGAACACGCATTTCTTTTGAGGTGGGGATGTACCAGCTTGGGGGGATGGCCGTATTCCTCAGCAGTCGGGATACCCAGTCCGCCAGGGGGGAGAGCATTGCCGATACCGCAAGGATTATGTCCAGGTATTTAGACGGCATTATGATCAGGACTTATTCCCAAAGTTCCGTTGAAGAGTTTGCCGGATATGCAACGATACCGGTGATAAACGGTTTGACGGACCTTCTCCACCCGTGTCAGATCTTGAGCGATCTTTTTACCATTATCGAGAAGAAGGGAACCTACGAAAATCTGAAAATTGCCTATGTCGGGGATGGGAATAATATTGCCAACTCCTGGATAAATGCCGCCGCCAGGCTTCCCTTCCACCTTGCCCTTGCCTGTCCGGAAGGGTATGAACCTGATACGGGTATCCTGGAGCGGGGAAGGAGAGATGCGGAGCGGGGCGTCACTCTCTATCGCAATCCTTGTGACGTAGTGCGCGATGCTGATGTCGTTTATACCGATGTATGGGCCAGTATGGGACAGGAGGCCGAAAGGGAGGAGAGGGCAGGGGTGTTCAAGGAATATCAGATCAACAGGGAACTGCTGCGAGGGGCGCGAAGAGACGTTATAGTTATGCACTGTCTCCCCGCTCATCGTGGGGAGGAGATAGCGGCAGAGGTTATTGACGGTCCCTACTCGGTAGTTTTTGACCAGGCGGAGAATCGCCTCCATGTCCAGAAGGCGATTCTGGAAATTTTGCTCGATTAGAGTATTTTTCAATGAGAGGAAGGAAATCGGGATTGTGACTAATCAGGTAAGAAAGGTGGTCCTTGCCTACTCGGGAGGTTTGGATACATCGGTTATTTTAAGGTGGCTTATCGAGACCTATAAATGTGAAGTAATCGCCTTTGCCGCGGATATCGGTCAGAAGGAAGAGCTGGACGGTCTTAAGGAAAAGGCTATTGCCACCGGCGCCGGTAAGATATATATTGAAAATTTAAGGGAAGAATTCGTCAGTGATTTTGTCTTTCCTGCTCTGAGGGCCAATGCCTGCTACGAGGGCAGATATCTCCTCGGGACTTCCCTGGGCAGGCCGCTTATCGCTAAAAAACAGATAGAGATTGCCGCCGCAGAAGGCGCAGATGCCGTCGCGCATGGCGCCACGGGAAAGGGAAACGATCAGGTAAGGTTTGAGCTGACTTACATGGCTTTAAACCCGGAGATCAGGATTATTTCACCCTGGAGGGATGAGCGCTGGAGCTTCGATTCAAGAAGCTCGATGGTCGCTTATGCCCGTAAACACAACATTCCTCTTTTGCTGACCGAGAAAAAACCTTACAGCAGCGACAGGAATCTCCTTCATATCTCTCATGAGGGCGGCATTCTCGAAGACCCCTGGGCGGAGCCGCCGGAGGATATGTTTGTCTTGACTGCTTCTCCCGAAGTGGCGCCCGATATTCCCACCTATGTAGAAGTCGCTTTTGAGAAGGGTAATCCCGTGGCGGTGGATGGGGTGAAGATGACCCCGGCAAAGCTCTTGGACCATTTGAACCTGTTGGCGGGCAGAAACGGGATCGGGAGAATGGACATGGTCGAGAATCGCTTTGTGGGGATGAAATCGCGCGGAGTTTACGAGACACCGGGGGGAACTGTCCTCTGGGCGGCCCATCAGGCGGTGGAGACGATTACCATGGATCGGGAAGTTATGCTGATGAGAGATTCACTGATACCCAAATATGCCCAACTGGTCTATAACGGTTTCTGGTATTCGCCGGAGATGAAAGTTCTCCAGAAATTGATTGACGAAACACAGGAAAACGTGAGAGGCACTGCCCGTTTGAAATTGTACAAGGGGAACTGTATCGTCGTCGGGAGGAAATCACCGCAATCCCTTTATATGGAGGATTTTGCCACCTTTGAAAAAGACATGGTTTACAACCAGAGTGATGCCACGGGATTTATAAGACTCAATGCCCTTAGGCTGAAGATACAGGCGTTGCAGAAAGGTTAACAGGGGGTAATTACTCAGGAGTTAGGAGCCAGAATGAAAAAGAAGCCTTGGGATGGGAGGTTTCGTGAGCCGACAGATGAACAGGTAGAGGTGTTTACCGCCTCTGTCCATTTTGATAAACGTCTTGCCCCCTATGATATTGAAGGAAGTATTGCCCACACAAAGATGCTGGCCAGACAGCGTATCGTCTCGAAAAAGGAAGAAAAGACCATTGTTGCCGGTCTGAGGGACATTTTCAGGGAGATTGAAAGGGGAAATTTCACCTTTCACCTCTCCGATGAAGATATTCATATGGCGATTGAGAGAGCCCTGATCGAGCGTGTGGGAGAAGTTGGGGGAAAACTCCACACGGGCAGGAGCAGGAATGATCAGGTATCTCTCGATGCAAGACTATACTTGAGAGATGAGATTCAACGGATACTGGACCTGGTAGCCGCACTGAAGTCATCACTGGTTGAACTGGCGAAGAGGGAGAGCCGGACCATCATGCCGGGTTACACCCACCTCCAGAAGGCCCAGCCGGTTCTTCTCTCCCATTACCTCCTGGCTTACTGGGAGATGCTGGATCGGGATGAGGCAAGATTGCGGGATGGTCTCAAGAGGGTAAACGTGATGCCCCTCGGAGCCGCCGCTCTGGCCGGGTCGGTTCTGCCGCTTGACAGGGAGTACACGGCAAGATTGCTGAAATTTCCCGAGATATCCCGGAACAGCATGGATGCCGTCTCAGACCGTGATTTTGTCGCCGAATTTGTCTTTGTCGCCTCTTTAATAATGATGCACCTCTCCCGGTTTTGTGAGGACCTTATCATCTGGTCTACCGAGGAGTTTAGTTTCGTAGAGATCTCCGATGCCTTTACCACGGGAAGCAGTATCATGCCCCAGAAGAAGAATCCCGATGTTGCCGAGTTGATCAGGGGGAAAACGGGGCGTGTCTACGGAAATATGATTACCCTCTTGACACTCCTGAAGGGTCTCCCCATGACCTACAACCGTGACCTTCAGGAAGATAAAGAACCTCTCTTTGATACGATGGATACGGTGACGGGATGCCTGGAGATATTCGCCGGCATGATCAAACATCTAAGGTTTAACAGGGCAAGGATGCAGGAAGAGGCTGCGAGGGGATTCTCCACGGCTACCGATGTGGCCGATTATCTGGTGATACGGGGTGTCCCTTTCCGGGAATCACACGGGATTGTAGGTCGTCTCGTTGCCTACTGTACGGGGGAAAATAAGGGGTTGTCAGACCTGACGATAAAAGAATTCCGCCGGTTTTATAAGGGTTTTGATGAAGATGTCTATGAGTGTCTCCAGGTGGAAAATGCGGTGAATGCGAGAAGAACCCTTGGTGGCACAGCGGAGAAAATGGTCTTAAAGAGGATCGAAGAGATTGAAGGGGGGAAGAGATGAAGAGAAAGAGAGAAAAACGTTGGCATTTATCTGTTGTGTTTATGATGCTGTTTCTCATAGCGATCTTTCAGGGATGCGGGAAGAAGGGAGACCCGATCCCTGAAAAAATCTTATTACCGAAGGCAATTTCCAACCTTGAGGCAAAACACGGCCAGGGCGGGATTATCCTTCGCTGGAGCGTGGAAGAACATGGAGTCCTCGCCGGATTCAGGATCACAAGGAGAGAAGTGGGAACAGTCTCCGATAGCTGTCCGGATTGTCCCGGGGAATATACTCTGATTGCCGACCTTTCGCTTTTCGATCCAAAACTGACGAGGGAAGGGAAGGACGCTTTTTCCTATTTAGATGCAACGGTTGAACCCGGTAGGATTTACTCTTACCGTGTTGTCGTCTGCAATGCCTCCGGAGGATGCTCTGAGGCGTCAAATATTGTTGGAATAAAGTAACTGCTCAGGTCGTCAGGTTCACAGTTTACAGTTTACAGTTCACAGTTCACGGTTGGTTGCCTTATCTTCATACTGGTCTATGCCCATTGTTTTCTAACCGTGAACCGTGAACCCCGGAACTTTGAACCTAAGTAATCACAGGTAATTTAACGATGCATGATTTTCACTATGTGGATGATGAACTCTGCTGTGAAGGGATGCCCATTCTTAAGATCGCTGGAGAGGTGGGAACGCCCTTCTACCTCTACAGCTACAGAACCATAAAAAATCACTTTAAGGTTTTTGACGGCGCCTTTGCCGGAATTTCCCATCTCGTCTGTTTTTCTGCCAAATCCAATGCCAATATCGCTATTCTGAAGATATTTATTCGTGAAGGCTCCGGTGTGGATATTGTCTCCGGGGGTGAACTATATCGAGCCTTACAGGCAGGGGTGGATCCCGGGAAGGTTGTCTATTCCGGCGTCGGCAAGAGGGCGGACGAGATAGAATACGCCCTCAAGAGCGGGATCCTCATGTTTAACGTGGAATCCCCTCAGGAGCTTGAGGTGATCAACGACTGCGCCGGCAGGCTGGGAAAGAAGGCGGGCATTTCCCTGCGTGTAAACCCGGATGTTGACCCTCGCACCCATCGCCATATAGCAACCGGTCTTAGAGAAAACAAATTCGGCATAAGTATAGAAAGGGCCCGTGAGGAGTATCATCGGGCAGAGAAACTGCCTCATTTAGATATTAAAGGGATCAGTTGCCATATCGGTTCTCAGGTGACCGAAATTGCTCCCTTTACCGATACTATTGAACGTCTGAAAAAAATCATCCGCCTGCTTCGTAAAGACGGCATCAATATCCGGTATCTTGATATCGGGGGCGGTCTCGGCATCACTTACGACCGTGAGACGCCTCCCCATCCTTCCGAGTATGCAAGCGCCATTATGAAGGCGTCTGCCGGTATGGATTGCACCTTTATCTTTGAGCCGGGGAGGGTTATTGTCGGCAATGGGGGGATACTGGTGACCAGAGTTCTCTATACCAAAGCTACGGAAGATAAGAATTTTGTCATTGTTGATGCCGGGATGAACGATTTACTGCGTCCTGCCCTTTACGATTCCTATCACCATATCCAGCCGGTGGTGAAACGGGAAGGTCAGGAGATCATGGCCGATGTGGTTGGTCCTATTTGCGAGTCCAGTGATTATCTGGCCAAGGGTAGGATGATCCCCCGGTTTGAGAGGGGGGAACTGATGGCCGTCATGAGCGCCGGCGCCTATGGGTTCAGCATGTCGTCAAATTATAATGCGAGACCGAGGATACCGGAGGTACTCGTCAGGAATGACCAGTTTTACGTGATCAGAAAAAGAGAGGAATATGCCGATCTGGTCAGGGGCGAGGAGATACCGAATTTTTTAATGAATGAAACTGTTGCATAGCAATATACTGGTTAGTGGAGGAAGGATTTATGTTTAGAGGGGCCATTGTGGCGATTGTCACCCCATTTAAGGAGGGGAAGATTGATGAAGCGGCATTGCGGGAACTGATCGAGTTCCAGATCGTCAACGGGACTCAGGGGATTGTCCCCTGTGGAACTACCGGTGAGTCCAGTACGCTCTCCTATGAAGAGCATGACAGGGTGATCGAGATCACGATAGAAACCGTAAAAAAGCGGGTGCCGGTAATTGCCGGTACCGGTTCCAACAGCACCGAGGAGGCGCTGCGGCTGACCATGCATGCGTACAAAGCAGGCGCCGACGGGGCCTTGCTGGTCTGCCCCTACTACAACAGGCCCACACAGGAGGGGCTTTATCAGCACTATAAAACCATCGCAGAAAAGGTGCCGCTGCCGATTATCCCCTACAATATTCCCGGCAGGACAGGGGTCAATCTCCTGCCTGAGACGGTAGCCAGACTTTCCAAAATAGACAATATCGTGGGTATCAAGGAGGCCTCCGGTTCCCTGACACAGATGGGCGAGGTGATCAATCTCTGCGGCGATGATTTTTATCTTCTCTCGGGTGATGACATTATTACCCTCCCGGTACTTGCGCTTGGCGGCAGGGGAGTAATCTCTGTTGTCTCCAACGTGGCGCCTGCCGACGTGGTTGCGATGATTGACACTTTTGAAGCCGGCGATCTCCGGAGGGCAAGAGAATTACATTATAAGTTGGCGCCCCTGGTCGGCGCCCTCTTTCTGGAAACTAGTCCTGTCCCCGTCAAGGCCGCCCTGGCCATGATGGGAAAGATCGAAGCCGACGTGCGGCTTCCCCTGTGCAAAATTTCGGATGCTAATTACGAAAAGCTGAATAAGGCCATGCTGGATTATGGTCTTATCTCTGGTAAACCCAGGTAGGGGTGTTAATGTCTTATCCTTCCGTGATTTTAGAGGAAATTGTAGAGGCTAAAAAAGGGGAGCTCGCCGATCTAAAGGGGATCAGACCCCTTGTTAAACTGAAGGAGGCCCTCCGGGATACGCCCTGCCCCCGCAATTTCAGAGAGGCGATATCATCCTCTGACTGTTCCATCATCGCCGAGGTGAAGAGACGTTCCCCATCCAAAGGGACCATCAGAGAAGACTTTGACCCGGTAAAGATTGCCGCCATCTATGAGGAAAGCGGGGCCGCTGCCGTCTCTGTTCTCACGGAACGTAAATTTTTCGGTGGAGACAGCTCTTACCTCCTTGGTATTAAAAAAATCGTCGGCCTCCCCCTCCTGAGGAAGGATTTTATCATTGATCCTTACCAGATCTACGAGACAAGGGCCATCGGCGGTGACGCCCTCCTCCTCATCGCCAGTATCCTGAAAGAGGGACAATTGCGGGATTTTATTCATCTGGCGGAATCGCTGGGTCTCTCCCCACTTACAGAGGTGCATACACGGGAAGAACTGGATAAGGCGCTGTCCGCCGGGGCTGACATCATCGGGATCAACAACAGAGACCTGAAAAATTTTTCTACAGACCTGAAAACCAGCATGGAACTGGCTTCTTCTATTCCCGGAGACAAAATCGTGGTCAGCGAAAGCGGCATCCATACACGGGGAGATATTGAAATCCTGATGAAGGCGGGTATTCATTGCTTCCTGATAGGTGAGACACTGATGCGGGCCGGCGATATGGGTGCAAAATTAGGAGAACTTCTGGGCAGGAGGAAATAAAGTGACAAAGGTAAAGATCTGCGGGATCACAAACATCCATGATGCCCTGCATGCGGCCGATTGCGGGGCTGACGCCCTCGGTTTCATCTACTATCCGAAGAGTCCACGGTACGTAGCGCCGGAGGTCGCCAGGAAAATCATCGAAGAACTTCCCCCTGGAATTACGAAGGTTGGTGTCTTTGTCAATCACGATGCCGGAGAGATCAGGGAATTGATGGAATTCTGCGGTCTTGACATGGTTCAACTCCACGGAGATGAATCTCCCGCCTATTGCCGTCAATTTCCGGCGCTTACCCTGATCAAGGCCCTTTCCCTCCAGGTGGCGCATGACCTCGTAAAGTTGAGGGACTACCCTGTAAAGGCGGTCCTAATTGATGCCTATAGTCCTGAACTCTACGGGGGGACGGGGAAAAAAGCGGACTGGGAGCTGGCCATAAAGGTCAAGGAGACACACCTCCTCATCCTCTCCGGTGGTTTAAATGTAAACAATGTACGGCAGGCTATCGAGGCGGTTTTACCCCTCGCCGTTGACATCAACAGCGGTGTTGAAGCTTCCCCGGGGAAGAAGGATCCCGAGATGGTCAGGAGAATCATTGAGATTGTACGACAGACAGATTCAGACTAATGCCCCGCGGATTCTTGATCCGCGGGGCATTGGCGCTCCGCGAAGCGGAGTGCCAATCAGTACATATCGTATTTAACCCGCCGGCCGTCAAGCCCGCCGGCCTTGATCGGTTTTTTCCTTATTCATTCGTTTCGGGTTTAGCACGACGCGATCGCTTAATTTGTCCCCGATGAAGTTTACTTTCGATACGACGAGCTTGCGAGGCACGTGTTGGCTTTGTAGCACGGCGCACCTTTGGAATTTCAAGCGCCTTGCGAATCAGACGGGTCAAACGTTGACGTGCATCTTGTCGATTCTGCGCTTGCGTTCGAAAACGCCGGGCTTCGATCACCAGAATACCGTCCGCAGACACGCGCTTGCCCGCAATGCAGCGGAGACGCTCCCGGACCGTATCTGACAAGAAAGGAGAATGCCGGAGATCAAAACGCAATTGAACTGCCGTGGCAACTTTATTGATGTTTTGACCGCCAGGGCCAGAGGAAGAAACAAACTTCTCGTCAAGTTCGCTCTCGGCAATGACAAGCTTGGGAGTAATGATCAACATAATGATATATGTGTTCTGGTCATTGCCGTTGGAAAGCGAGAGAAGCTTCCCGGATCGAGATTAATTTCTCCCTGAGCCTGTCTGCTATCCCCTGGTAATCAAGTTCCCCGATATCATCGGGAGTTAAGGGCGCCCCAAAGATAATCCTCACCTTTTTGAGCCTCGGCAACCATCTCCCTCTGGGTAATACATCAACAGAACCCTCTATATAAGCGGGGATCAGGAGCACTTTCAACTCCCCGGCCAGGATCCCCACTCCTTTCTTGAAGGGCATTATCCTGCCGTCCACCGACCTGCCCCCCTCGGGAAATACGATAAGCGCCATATCTTCTCTCAGGGCATAGGCAGATGCCTGAAGTGATTCCGAAAGACCTGAATTCGCATCTATGGTGATAATATGCCCCCACCGGGCAAGCCTTGAGGTCACCGCTCCACGGAAGTAACCCCGAAAACCCACGGCGTACAACTTCATAAACCTGTTCCGAAGGGTGGCGACAACGATAAAACCATCGAGATAGCTTGTATGGTTTGGAGCAATTATGCAGGCTCCCTCAGCAGGAATATTTTCTCTTCCCTTCACCTCAAGTCTCAGGAAGACACGGGCGGCAAGATAAATAACCCATAAAACGAGGTGAAGGATGGCGTTGCTTATAGCCCCCCTTTCTCTTTTTAACCTTATCCTGTCCATCATATTTTCCGGCGGGGATTGCCTGAGAATGTCACTCCAGGATACAGGTCTCTTGAGGATTTCTATGTCTCCCGCCCCACCTGTGTATTCTATCGCCCTCTCGATAACGTCTCTGACGGTGGCAACCTCGGAAAATGACGGAGGTATCGGTACACCCAGGCTATTCTCCATGGCTACCATGAGTTCAACCCTCCCGAGGGAGTCTATCCCAAGATCCATCTCGAGATGGGAACGAGGGGAAATCCTGCGCTTGGTTATAAACGATAGGGACTGAAGGACTACCCTGCCGACATTCGACTCTAACAATCGCTGTTCTTCATCGGAGAGGGGCAGCTCTTCCGTTACCGCCGCCGAGGCCACCTCCCCTGCCATGAACCTCTTTATCTTTCCGAGATTGGTCCTCGGAAGAGGCCCCTTTAATATGCCGAAATCGGTGGCCCGGCTGTAGGATGGCAGTGTTGCGGAGAGTTTTTCCATCTCCCATCTCAGAGCTTCGGTGACATTGGCAATGCCATCGGCAGAGATCTTTTCGAAGTTTGGTAATACGAGGGCCTTGATACCCACGAAGCTTCCCGGATGCGAGGGATCGGGAATACCGGCAACACAGATCTCTTTTATATATGGGCTTTGAAGATAATGGTTTTCTACATCCTCCGGGTAGATGTTCTTGCCGGAACTTAAGACGATAACCTCCTTAGTCCTCCCCGTGATAAAGAGAAAGCCATCCGGGTCAAGGTAACCGAGATCCCCTGAGTGGAACCATCCCTCCCTTACAACCTCGGCCGTGGCCGCGGGATTTTTATAATAGCCCCTCATCACATTGGGGCCTCTGATAGCAACTTCTCCTACGCCTGAGACGTCGGGGTTGTCTATCCTTATTTCTACTCCCCCGACAGCCCTGCCGACCGAACCTATTTTCTTTCTCCCCGGCAGGTTGAAGGCTGCCACAGGGGATGTCTCTGTGAGACCGTAACCTTCGAGGATGGTAAAACCAAGTCCCTCCATATCAGAGGCAACGGCGGGATCGAGTCTCGCCCCGCCACTGGCAAAGAACCTGAGCCTTGCCCCGAACTCCCGATGGGCCTTTTTAAATATAACCCTCCCCATATTGAGACCCGTAGATCTCCTCAACTCTCTGGCGGCGATAAACATGAGCCTGGTGATCAACCTCTTCCACCCCGTAAGAGATTCTATCCCGGCCATTATCCCTTTATGTACCAGAGAGTACAACTGAGGGACACCCACCAGGATGGTCACTTCCTCTTCCCTCAAGGTTTTCATGATCTCCGGCCCCTTGAGGAAATTCAGGAAGGTGACCCTCCCACCCACCAAGGACGGCATCAGGAAGCAGACCAGGAACGGATAGGCATGATGGAGGGGGAGAATAGACAGGATGTGATCGTCATGCGATACTACTCCCGGTTTGAGAAGGGCCTCTGCATTGGAGAGGAGGTTCTTGTGCGTAAGCATTACCCCTTTGGGGACACCGGTAGTGCCCGAAGTATAGAGGAGGGAGGCGAGCTCGTCATCGCTGACCACCGGAAATTCAGCGGGTGGTGAATCCGGGATTGGCGTATCAAAGGAGATTATCCTCACTCCCAGACCTTCTGAGGCATCGTTTAAAAGGGGGAGGAGATTCTTGGAAGTAAAAACTGCCCTGCTCTCCGAATCCCGAAGGAGATTCTCCACTTCATCTTTCCCATATTGGGCATCGAGGGGAACGACAACGGCGCCAATCGAAACGATACCCAGGTAGGCAAGGCACCACTCAGGACTATTCTCTGCAAATATGGCAACCCTATCTCCCCTATGTATGTCCATATTTATCAGGTAACGCCCGATGGTTGCGGCTCTCTCATGGACATTGTAAAAGGTGAGACTCTTCAGGCCTGTCCCCTCCTTCATCTGAAGAAAGACAAGCTCCGGGAAACGTTCAACCGTCTCCGTAAACCTCTCGAATATCGCCAAAGTCCTCCCTCATTCTTGACCAGAGAAGAAGGTTCAGTATCTTCATTTTTCAAGGGCGAGCTTTAATACTTCTATCATCTCGTCTACGAAGTAAAAGCAGATGTTTTTTTGCACCTTCTGGGGGATATCTTCCAGGTCCTTCCTGTTCCATCTGGGAAGGATGATCTTTTTGACGCCCGCACGGTGGGCGGCAAGGACCTTTTCTTTGATGCCGCCGACGGGAAGGACAAGCCCCCGGAGGGTGATTTCACCGGTCATGACGAGGTCTTTTTTAACCTTCCTGTTAGTCAGCAGAGATACCAGGGCGGTAAGCATCGTGACACCCGCCGAGGGACCGTCTTTTTGAATTGCCCCCGCAGGCACATGGACGTGGATATCAATCTCTTCGAAAAAATCCTTGGGGATGCCGAGATCAACGGCATTGGCCCGTATGAAGCTCAAAGCGGCATTCGCTGACTCCTTCATGACATCCCCCAGTTGGCCGGTCAGGGTAAGACCCTTCTTTCCTTTCATGGATGTGGCCTCAATAAAGAGAAGTTCTCCGCCCGTGGGTGTCCAGGCAAGTCCCATCGCCACGCCGGGCTTGGATATCCGGGCGCTCACATCAGGTGGTATACGGATCGGTCCCAGGTACCTGTGTATATCTTTAACGCCGATAGAAGCGGCCTTTATCTTTCCTTCAGCGACTTTACTTGCCACACCACGACATACCGCGGCTATTTCACGCTCCAGATTCCTCACGCCGGCTTCCCGTGTATATCCCGAGATGATGTGTTCTACCGCACCCTTTGTGAACGTGATCTGATCAGAAGCAAGGCCATTGCCCGCTATCTGCCTGGGAATGAGATAGCGCTCGGCAATTTTCATCTTTTCATCCCGTGTATAACCGGGGAGTTCGATCACCTCCATCCTGTCACGGAGAGGAGGAGGCACCGTATCCATGATATTCGCCGTGGTAATAAACATGACATGGGACAGGTCAAACGGTACATCCAGATAGTGATCCTCAAAAGAGAAGTTCTGCTCCGGATCGAGTACCTCGAGGAGCGCCGAGGAAGGATCACCACGAAAATCACTCCCCACCTTGTCAATCTCATCCAGCATAAATAGGGGGTTGTTCGATTCTGCCCGTCTGATTCCCTGGATGATCCTGCCGGGAAGCGCCCCCACATAGGTGCGGCGGTGCCCGCGAATCTCGGCTTCATCCCGCACACCCCCCAGAGAGAGACGGATGAATTTACGTCCCAGGGCACGGGCGATGGAATGCCCCAGGGATGTTTTACCGGTGCCCGGAGGTCCAACAAAACATAAGATTGGTCCCTTCATATCGGGCTTTAACTTGCGGACGGCCAGATACTCGATGACCCGCTTTTTGGGTTTTTCCAGGCCAAAGTGATCTTCATCTAAAACCTGTCTCGCCGCCTTGATGTCAAGATTGTCCTGCGTGTATTCATTCCAGGGGAGCGCCGTTAACCAGTCCAGGTAGGTTGCCGCCACGGTGTATTCGGCTGAGGAGGGATGCATACGGGACAGGCGATCAAGCTCACGCTCGGCCTCTTTCTTAGCCGCCTCGGGAAGATTTTTTTTCTCAATCTTGGTCCGAAATTCCTCGACCTCAACCTTCGATTCCTCCGTTTCACCCAACTCCTGTCTGATTGCCTTGAGCTGCTGGCGGAGGTAGTATTCCCGCTGACTTTTATCAATATCATTCTTAACCTGGGATTGGATCTTGTTGCTCAGTTCAAGTATCTCCAGTTGGTGATTTATCAGCCGCGTCACTTCCTGCAGTCGCTGCTTTACATCCAGGGTTTCTAAAATCTTCTGTTTCTCCTCTATGGTAGAATTTATAATAGATGCCACCATATCAGTTAGGGTGCTTGGTTCAGTAATGGATTTTGCCATAAGGCCGAACTCCTGGGGCAGAAAGGGAGAAAGCTGGACAACCCGGTCAAAAAGCCCCAACAGATTTGTCATCAATGCTTCGGTCTCGATGTCTTTGACTTCCTGGTCCTCGATGGCCTCCACCTGTGCCTGAAGATACGGTTTACCCTCCACAAACTCGACGATTTTGAACCTGCCGATACCCTGTAAGAGGAGTTGCGCCTTGTTATCAGCCCCCTTTGCCATTTTCAGAATCACGACAGCCGTACCGATGTCATAAAAATCCTCGGGCTGATGCCTGGTCTCGAGGGGGGGCTTCTTTGCCATCACAAGGCATACCAGGCGATCTTTGGCCATAGCCTCATCAATAAGGGTGGTTGACTGATCGCCGGAAACTTCCAGGGGAACCATCATCTTCGGGAAAACGACAATATTAAATATGGGTAGGAGGGGTAAAATTTTCGGGATATTAACAGCTTTCAACTCCTCGGATGGTTTCTCTTCTGACATGGGAACCTCCAAAAGTAACCCTCATGCGAGAATTACAAGTCTTATGATTTAAGGGAAAGCCGATCAACCTTTTTGAATGGGGATTTTGTGAACCTTATTTAAGGGCGCCTTCGGCATGCGGATTTGAAGAAGCCCATCTGTATATGTCGCATAAACAGATTCCATTTCAATAGGAGCGGGCAGGGTCAGGCTTCTCTCAAGATATCCGTACGGAATCTCGGCAAGGGAATACCTCGTGTTTTCCACGAGCGGCCTTTCCCGCCGTCGCCCGGAGATCTTTAGCGTCCTGCGGCCGATCTCCACATGAAGTTCTTCTCTAACAACCCCTGCAATATCGGCCAGGACCACAATCTCGTCGGGAGTTTCGCAGACATCTATCTGAGGTCTCCACATCCGCTGAAAGTGAGTAGCTAAGGGGTTAATCAGGATAAACATCTCATCAACAGTCCTGCGAAGGTCGGTATCTATCTCCCCCAGGTCGGTCGTAAAGCTAATCTCTATATAGTCCATTTTGGACTCCTGTAAATAGAATGGTTTTAAACACTGGAACTGGAGCCGATGAGCGGAATTGAACCGCTGACCTACTGATTACGAATCAGTTGCTCTACCGGCTGAGCTACATCGGCTTCTCTATGTCTGATTATTTCCGCTGTCTTTTACATTTTTTATATTACCATGCGGCAGGGCAGTTTATAAGCAATATATCTATCTTAACAACTGTCCATTGTCAAGATTTTAACTGACGGTTGCAATTTAAACTTGAAAAGTGACACCTGATTTTTGGATCTTTCAAATTATCAAAGAACGTCAGGCAGTTTTGAATGATGCTTTTGCAAAACATCCAGAGCGGTTCAAGGGGAAGGTGCCAAAACCAATGGTCTTACCAGAGGCAGCCTGGATCAATAAACCGGTACCAGAAAACAGTGATCCATTGCGACAGTAAATTCTTAATGGAGGTGTCCATTTTCATTGACAAGTTCCGTAAGAGATGGTAAGAGTTGGTCGAAGGGTAATAAAGTTAACAGCAAAAAACCAATCTTAAGGAGGCAAGAGATGAGACTTGAAGGAAGGGTTGCTATTGTCACTGGCGCTGCAGGGGCAGGTATCGGTCAGGGTGTATCCTGGGCTTTGGCCAGGGAGGGGGCAAATGTTGTAGTTAGTGATGCCCATCCCAAGAGGCCATTTCAGGTAGCAGAAGATATTAAGTCTGAAACGGGGCGAGAGGCCCTGGGTATTGTGTGTGATGTAACAAAGAATGAAGAGATAACCAATATGGTTAAGGAAACACTGGATAAGTTCGGAAGGATAGACATCCTGGTGAACAATGCCGGTGGAAATAAACTTCAGCAGGTAGTTGATATGGATGAAGAGGTGTGGGATTTCGTTATAAACGTTAATCTTAAGTCTACCTTTCTGTGCTGTAAAGCGGTCCTTCCCACGATGATTAAACAGAAGTATGGAAGAATTGTCAACCTTTCGTCTTCCATATTTTTAGTCGGTTCTAAGGATGGTGAGGCCCATTACACGGCAGCGAAGGCGGGTATTGTCGGGTTTACGAGGGCTTTATGTAGAGAGGTGGGCGAACATAATATTACGGTAAACGCTATCGCACCAGGGCTGATAATGAACGAGTTTCTCCTCAGAATTTATCCCAAAGAGTATTTCGACGATTTTGAAAAAAACGTTCCTCTCGGAAGAAGTGGAAAGCCTTCGGACATAGCCGGTGCTGTGTTATTTCTCGTCACCGATGAGGGGAGTTATATGACCGGCCAGACGCTTTCTGTAAGTGGCGGGTGGACCACATATTAAAAACATCCGGGGCAAATCCTATTTAACCTGGTAGAGTCTGTCCGACAACGTCATTCCGAGGCATTAGCCGAGGAATCTTGAATTTGCAACTAACTGTATTTATAAGATTCTTCACTTCGTTCAGGTAAATATTCGGTTAACCCGTTAACCCGTTAGCCGGTTTGCCAGTTAGTCCGGTTAGCAGATTGGTAACAATAAACCGGTTAACCGGCCAACGGGTTAACTGAATATTACTAAATAACTTTAGGCACTTAAAAGGTAGGAGAAAGGAGAGCAGTATGGAAAAGGTATTGAGTAAGATTGGAGAGGTCACATCAGATCCTTACGCCTATGTTGCTGGACTCAAGGAGCGTAAGAATAAGAAGATTATTGGATGCTTCCCCATGCACGTTCCGGAAGAGATAGTCCATGCAGCCGATTTGATTCCTGTCGTCATATGGAGAGGCAACGAACCGGTAACATGGGGACATGCTCATGTACCACCGTATGATTGTGGTATTACAAGAAGCTTCGTTGATGATGCAGTGAGAGGAAAACTGGATTTTATGGATGGGCTGGTCTTCCATGTAAGACAATGCCTGCAGGCGGGAGAGTTTCCCTTTATTATGGAGAGGCATTTTAAGCCTGCCTACCAAAAGATTCTATACCTTCCTGCCATCTATCCCGGCAATGCCACGAGGGATTTTGCACTAAAGGAAATGGAATCTTTCAAGACATCGTTAGAAGACTTCACCGGCAAAAAGATCAGCGATGACATCCTCAAGAAGAGTATTGAAATATATAATAAGAACCGCAGCCTTATGGAAAAGATCTATGAAATGCGGCGGGAAAAACCGGAGATCTTGAAGGCAAAAGAGGTCATGCAGATAGTATGGTCAAGCATGTTGATGCCCAAAGAAGACCACAACGAATTGCTGACAGAGCTTATTTCTGGGATGGGAAAAAAGACGGTGGAAGCCAAAAAAGAAAGGATTAAGGTTATCCTCGTTGGCTGTCTCTGCCAGACCCTTCAATTTGACATCCTTGACCTGATAGAAGATCTGGGAATGATTGTCCCTGACGATGATCTCTACATCGGTTCAAGATACTTTGCAAATAAAGTAAAGCTGGAGGGTAATCCCATGGAGGCCCTTGTGGATCGCTATCTTACCAAAAGCCCTCTCTGTCCGACCAAGGGAGTCTGGGATATCCATTGGGGTGATGAGGCTATAAAGAAGATGAAGGATAACAATGCCAGGGGTATCATCAGCATCCTCGTAAAATACTGTCCTCCTCACGCATGTTATTATCCTGACTTTAGAAGCAAGATGGAGAAAGAGGGGGTACATGAAACAATGATACAGATGGAACACGAGATCATGACTCTGGAAGGGATAAAAACCAGGTTGCAGTCATTTGCAGAGATGATAGGAGGTGTATAATGGATGTGCAATATAAAGTAAACAGGCTTAAAACAACGAATGAGATCAGGCCGTTGGTAGATAAACACTGGGCTGACCTGAGAACAGCCAAGGAAAGAGGAGAGATGGTGGCATGGGCATCGGGCCCCACATTCATATTCGCTTATGCAATGGGCATGAAATGTCACTTTATGGCCGGTTATGCCGCATACTGCGGCGGCATAGGGGCAGGAGAAGAGGTGTTAAAGGTGGCAGAGATGGCGGGAGACCTTCCTGAAACATGCTCCTATCATCGGCTTCACATGGGGATGGGCGAAGCGGTAGCCAGAGGGATACCAATAAATCCACAGGCAATACTTCCCATGCCTGATTTGATGATAGCGGGTCGCCTCTGCCCGGAGATGTCCCATTATGCTGAAGGGCTTCATCGAAGATTTGGAGTTCGAGTTTTGCCTATTGATCTTCCCGCTGTTTTCAATGTAGAAGACATGCCCCGAATAAAAGAATTTGTTTACAGGCAATTTAAAGAGGTTGTTATACCGACTTTTGAAGATGTATGCGGAAGGCCCTTCGATTATGATCGAATGAGTGAGATATTAAGAATACTCAAAAAAGTAGCCACCCTCAGAAATCAGTGTTGGGAATTTTTTAAGGACAAACCCTCTCGTTGGACACTCTGGGACTATGGTGTAAGTATTGCGCCTGTTTTCTATTTGATGGGAAATCCGGCGGGTATTGCCTATTACGAAAGACTCCTTAACGAGTTACAAGAGCGGAGAGAAAAGAATATCCCTGCAGTAGCCCCGGATGGAGAGAAATACCGGTTATACTGGGACGGGTGGCTTCCCTGGGCATTTTTAGGCAAATTTATGCGCAAATTTATCCCTCATGGCGCCGTTTGCCTCTGCGGAAGATATCCCTGGGAGTTTTTCCCCCATCCGGAACTGATTGACCCTGAACATCCTGTTGAGACCTGGGCAGATCTATATTATGGGATGGAAAGTCATCTGATTTATACCTTCTCCCCTAAGGGAACAATAGACTTGATAGGTAAGTTGATTGAGGACTACTCCCTTGACGGACTCATCATGTTTTCCTCCAAAACATGCAGGATAATGAACCTCGCCCAACCGGATGTAATAGATGTGTTGGATAAAAAGTACGGGGTTCCTGGAGTAATTGTTGAAGGAGACATGATTGATTCAGCTATGATTTCAGATAATCAGATAGAGACAAGGCTTCAGGCGTTATACGAAATGATAGATTCAAGAAGGAGGTAAGACTGAAAGCTGTTGTTCCGGGCGCCAAAATGGCAGAGAAAGAAAAATATAGAAGCTGGGTCGAGGTAGACCTGGACAATTTCAACCACAACTGGGATGAGATAAAGAGGCTGGTCGGCCGGGAGGTCAAGATCCTCCAGGTAGTCAAAGCAGACGCCTATGGTCACGGGGCAATTGAGATCTCCAATTGCGCCCTGAAAAAAGGCGCCGCCGTTCTGGGGGTTGCCAATGCCGACGAAGGTGTGCAGCTTCGGATAAGCGGGATCACGGCCCCCATACTGATCCTCAGCCCAGCTACGGACTCTGAAATCAATGAAATTATTAAGTATAATTTGATACCGTCGGTATCGGATCTTCGCTTCGCCCGACAACTTCAGAAACAATACAAAAAGGCAGGCATCAGGACGCCGGTCCATATCGAGGTAGATACAGGGATGGGCAGGGGTGGAACGATGCATCAGGAGGCCTTCTCCACGATTCAGGAAATACTTGGATTTCCCAATATCATCGTGGAAGGTATCTTCACCCACCTTGCCGCAAGCGAGGTCATCACCGGCTACAATGAGACGCAGTGGAACCTTTTTAAGGAACTTCTCGACAAGCTGGAGGCGAATAATATCCACATTCCCATCAAACATATCTCCAACAGTGGCGCCGTCCTGAACTTTCCCCATTTTCATCTCGATATGGTACGCGCCGGCATCATGACTTACGGGATCCATCCCTCGCCGGAAACAGAAACAATGGCATCGCTTGCCCCGGTCATGAGTTTCAAGACCAGGGTGGTCCTGATCAAGGAATTCCCGAGAGGATACAGCATCGGTTACGGCAGATCTTACACCACCCAGAGGAGCGCCACTATCGCCACCATACCGGTCGGATACGGCGACGGATACGGCTTTATTCTTTCCAATCAAGGAGAGGTCCTGATCAGGGGAGTCCGTGCGCCGATTGTGGGACGTATCTCCATGGATATGTGTACCGCCGATGTCAGTAATATCAGAGATTGTCGGATAGGCGATGAGGTTGTCCTGATGGGACGTCAGGGTGAGGAGTGCATTTCTGCCAATGAAATTGCCGAGAGGGTAAAAACCATCAGCTATGAGATTCTCTGTGCCCTGGGAAAACGGGCGCCACGTATCTTTCTGCAAAAGGGGACAACAGGCGCCATCGAGCCGCGCCTGAGGAGGATATTCATCCCGGACGAGGAGAAATCCATCTCCCGGATTGACAACATTATCCGATGCTGTTTCCAGACAAGGGCACAGAATGCAGAGTTTGGCGACGCCATATATTATGAAATGTTTGAAACCCTTTTCGGCAAAGAAGACCGTCAGTTAGAACTGAGGACCAACTTCAGATACGACATAAATGTCTCAGACCCTACAGGGCAGGAGACGGTAGAGCCTCTCGCAGGGGATTACTTCAATGTGACCACCCACATCGAGTATACGAAGACCCTGAGAAATCATATATTTATTGTCGGTTGCGCCACAAATAACGAGCAACTGGCCGCACTTTTCGAGGACAGGCGATGCGAATACCGTTGGCTTCTAAATCACGGTGGCGATTCCGTTACGGAGAGGTATTTCATGGTTGAGGAGGTGCGGATTGACAGGCAGAGCATCCCGATTATCAAAAGAGAAAACACGGAAAAGGGTTATGAAGTCTGGTGCGGCGGGGAGCATCTCAGGGGAAAGTTGAACAGGCCCGTCAAGGTGGAGATTGAAATCGCCACGAGGAAATCCAAGAAAAACAATGACTTTTCCGTCTATCTCGTGTACCCTACGAGGGGGCTTTCGATATCGTTCAACTATGGGGGGACAAAGATCAAGAATGTAAGGGAGGTCAGCTTCTTCGCCGGTAAACACCCCTATCCGGAAATTATCCGGGAAGAAGGAAAATTAATCAAGCTGAAAATCAGCGAAAACGAGTGGATATTCCCCAACAGCGGTGTTACCTTTATCTGGGATCTGTGATCGTAATACCATTTCGCTTTCTTTGGCTAACTTTGTTGGCTTCGTCGTCGGCGCCCTCGACGTATTAGTAATACGCCTGCGGCGACTCCTCCTTGCCGCCGCGTTATCCTTTGAAAGCGAAATGGTATAAGATGGACAAAAGTGCATACTGAAAGGAATTTAAGAAATGGAGATTCAATTAGAGACTGTTGTTTACGAAGCAAAGGACATGGTAGCCAGGATCAAGATAAATCGCCCGGAGGCAAAAAACAGTTTAAACATGCAACTGATGAAAGATCTGTGCACCGCCCTGGAGGAGGCTGAGAAAGACCCCGGGGTTGGAGTAGTAGTGATTACGGGAAGCGGTGATAAGTTTTTCTGTCCCGGCCTTGATCTGAACTGGGCAAAGTCCCTCTTCAACAATACCCATGATGTCTGGGTTATGAACAATCAATATGCCCGCATAATTTATAATATAAGATACATCGGGAAGCCCGTTATTACGAGGATAAACGGGATAACCGCCGGTGGAGGTTGTGAGATTCTTATTGCCAGCGACCTTTCCATCGCTGCAGAACATGCCAAATTCCAGCAGGGTGAAGGGGGGGTAGGGGCTGTAGCAAGCTATGCAACCCAGTCGCTTACCCCTATCATAGGTGACAGGAGGACAAGATGGTTTCTATTTACCGATGAGATCATAGATGCAAAGACCGCTCTTGAATACGGCCTGATCAATAAAGTGGTCTCCTATGAAGATCTGGACAGAGAAGTGGACAATCTCTGCCAGACTCTCCTGAGTAAAGCCCCATGGTCTCTGAGGTTCACCAAAGATCAGATTAATGTGTGGTTTGATATGGTTTCTCATACCCTGCGCCAGGGGAACGACTTCTGGAGCTTACAGTCAGCAACCCCCGAACCCCTGGAGGGTATCGGTTCTTTCCTGGAAAAGAGGACTCCGGAACATATTAAATTAAGGGAAAAAACGGCGAAAGGTCAGTCCCATACCTTTCTCTGGGGGCCTCCCACAAAAACATGTCCGAAGTGTAAAACGGCACATCTGCCTGAAGAATTCTCCTTCTGTGGTAAATGTGGGGCCAGAGTAGAATAATCGGTTAAAACATCAGTCGTCAGTCATCAATAAAAAAAACAGCCGATGCGTAAAAGAACTCACTATACAAAACTCCAGAGATTGGAAGATGTCCTCCAGGCGACCCTGAAAAGGCGGAAAATCTTCCTGAATTTTGAGGATAAACGTTTCCTTCCCGTATGGAATAAGGCTGTGGGGCCGCAGATCGCGGCCCAGAGCCGCCCCGGCAACTTGAAGGGAGAAACCCTTTTCGTCAAGGTCTCCAACTCCGTATGGATGCAACAGCTTCATTTCCTGAAAGAGGAGATTATCGGAAAGATGAATCAAGCGTTAGGAGGGGCAAAGATAAAAAATATCTACTTCTCCATCGGTGAGATCCCCCCGGCGCCGCTGAAAGGAGAAGAAAAACAGCCCTTTTTCATGGCATCACATCTCTTAAACGATAGAGACAGGAAACTGATTGAAGAAAGTATCGCCTCTCTACCGGATCAGGAACTGAGGGAGATACTGAAAAGGATGATGACCAAAGAGATCAGTCGGCGGAGATTCATGGAAAATCAGAAACATCCTTAAAGAGGCGGTTCATTGCCTCCGAGTAACTGCCGTCTTCTTCATAGATGACAAGAGGAGGAAGTACCTCCAGTTCTTCTCCCGCCCCCTTAATCCCCTCTACGAGGATGAACTCCCCCCGCGAGAAGCGGTTTGAATGCACCAACCGTAATCTTTTGGGCTCCAGATGGGCCGTCCTCATCTGAAAGAGGAGTTCCACCATCCTAACGGCCGGGTAGATGGTGTACGCGCTCCCTGATTCTTTTAAGACGTACCCTACCGCCCTCAGAAAATCATTTAGGGAACCTTTGATCTCATGCCTGGCCACAGCCTTCTGGTAATCGGGATTAATTCTCCCGGAACCCTGCCTTCTATAGGGAGGATTGAAAATCGCCGCATCGAACGACTGTGGAGCGAAAAGGAACTCTATCTTCCTTATGTCTCCCTGGCGAATACTGATCTTATCCTCCAGGTTGTTCATCTCCACGCTTCGCCTGGCCATGTCAACCAGTTCTTCCTGGATTTCAACGCCAACTATTTTCCCATATTCCCATCGCCTGGCCATGATCAAGGAGATAATCCCACTGCCGGCTCCCATGTCGAGGACATCTTCTCCTTCTTTCAAACGGACAGAATGGGCCAAGAGAAGGGCATCGAGGGAAAACCGGTACCCTTTTTCTTTCTGAATTATCCTGAGCTGTCCCCCCAGGATCCCATCTACGGTTTCCCCTTTCAGGGCTGTGAAGGGGGCGCCTTTAGACCTGTCTCCTGCGATCTCCTGCCGGGTCGTTCTGATCACGATGCTGCCTTTCCTATAAATCCATCAGCTTCAGGCGCTTTCCGCTTTGCCGCATCCGTTAAGAGGATAGTAACTATTCAGGTTCAAAGTTCCGGGGTTCACGGTTCAAGGTTAAGACAAGAAAATCAAAGACATAGAACCGTGAACCGTGAACCGTGAACCTGACAACCTGGGTAGTTACAGAGGATAGACAAATATCCCGCTTGCCGGCTTGGGCGCAAACCATGTGGACTTTGGAGGCATGATTCCACCTGCATCCACGACGTCCATCAGTTGTAGCACCTCTATCGGATATAGAGAAAAAGCGACGGCAAATTCGCCTGAGTCCACAAGCCTTTCTAATTCCTTACATTCCCTTATACCGCCGACGAACTCTATTCGGCTGTCCGTTCTCAGATCATGGATCCCCAGTACAGGCCCCAGGAGATGCTCGTGCAGGATGGAAACATCGAGTTTCCTGAGGGGATTATTCCCTTCATAACAGTTGTAAAGACTGTTTCTCCGTGTCAACTTGTACCACTTTCCGTCCAGATACATCCCGAATTCACCTGGCCGTCCAGGTGATTTTTCTCTAAAGTCTTCAGTGATCAGGAACTTTTCACCGATTTTATTGAAAAATTCTTCTCCCCCCAGAAATGCCTGTATATCTCTAACGACCCGATTATACTCCATAATCTTAAGATGATCATGGGGAAACAGAACAGCCATGATGTAGTTATAGGCTTCGTCGCCTCTGTTACCTGAGTTTTGTTCTCTCCTCATCCTCCCCACCGCGGCGGCGGCGGCGGCACGGTGGTGACCATCGGCAATGTAGAGCGTATCAACACTTGCGAATTCATCTGCCACGGCGTTGATCTCTTTTTCATCCATTATAATCCAGACCGTGTGAGAGACGCTATCATCAGCGGTAAAATCGTATTCAGGTTGCTTCATGACAACCCCTTCAATAATACGATTAATAGAGTCCCTCCGTCTGTAAGTTACAAATACCGGCCCTGTCTGGGCATTAACGGCGGTAATATGTCTGATGCGATCTATCTCCTTATCAGTTCTCGTCAGTTCATGTTTTTTGAGCCCGCCTGATTCGTATTCAGCGACACTGATCCCGCCGACAATGCCATACTGCTCATGGCCGGCCATTTTCTGACGATAGACGTAAAAACAGGCCTTTTTCTCCTGAAACAGGATGCCTTCCTGCATAAGACGATTCAGATTCCGCCCTGCTGTCTCGTAAATGTCGGTACCGATATCAGTGCCGATACCTGAGCAGGATAATGCCTCGATCTCCGATTTTTCCACGCGTAAAAAGCTTAGAGGATTGCCGGCGGCAATCTTCCTCGCCTCTTCTGTGGTTACCACATCATAAGGACAGGAGGCTACCGCCTTTACGTATTGCCTCTGCGGTCTGAGCGCATTAAAGGGAACAACAACAGCCATAAAATTTTCCTCTTGCCAAATTTCTACCACAGAGGCATATTGAAATCAATCCAAAAGGCGATGATGGAAAGCAGTCTCTTCATTCACTACTCACGTTCTCTGAAAATATCTTCTGTCAAAAGATCTCCTTGACAAAAGGGTCCCCCCAATACTATAATATAATAAACTATTTGGGGTGGGGAGCTGTTTGCTGGCGGACAAAAAACTAAATGAGAGGAGGAAATGAGATTATGAGATGTGTTGAGTGCAATTATGAGGCGCCGGTTAATAAGTTTCGTTATCTGTATAATGCTCGAATTGACGATTCTATTAGTATGAGGCAATGTCCCAAATGCATGGCCTGGCTTATAGTTGATGAGTTCAGTGGTGAGGTAAAACAAAAGGCAGAGTCGGGAGAGTCGCCATGGGGCAAGTCATCCGGTTTATAGTTATAGAGGTGATAAACCTTAACCAAAGGAGGGTACCTAATACTGGCCATTTAATTTAGCAAATTTATTGACAATTTACTGTTTATTAAGTTATAATTGCCTCCAAAATAACGATTATAGGAGGCACCCAACAGATGAAGACATTTTCTACAGAGTACACGGGAAAGAATCTGACCAAGAATGCCGGACTTGTCAATCTGGGGAAGTTTGCCGACAAGATTGGCCTGCCTGGGATACTGGATCGGCGACTGACCATCAAACGAGGTGTTACTGCGGATTATGCGATAGCCGATGTGGTCATGATGCTCATGATGGGCGTTTTGGC
>MNZP01000146.1 GCA_001873675.1 Syntrophaceae bacterium CG2_30_49_12
TTACTCCAAACTATGACACTCTTATTGAGCAGGCTGCCGATGCAGAAGGTATTGTTCTTATTGATGGGTTTGTAGGAACCATAAGACGGATTTTCAGACCCGAATCTTATGACCACGACCTTTATTTCCCTGCAGAAACAACTGAAGGTCGGGTGCATCGCCTTGATCGTGTAATACACCTTTACAAATTGCACGGGTCAATTAACTGGTGTGCTGGTGATTCTGATTGGAATAACCCATACGGTGTATCAATTCAGGGTATTCCCGAAAATGACACCACGTCAGTTTTGATTTATCCCACTCCAACGAAATATGGGGAAACGCTGGGTATGCCCTATTCGGAACTATTAAGACGGTTCGCATGGGCAACAGTCAGGCCACAAACAACCCTTTTTGTAATTGGTTACGGCTTTGGTGACGATCACATCAATGCTATAATTCTGCAGTCCCTTGCGATTCCGAGCTTTACTCTTGTGATTGTGGACCCTTTCGTTCCTGACCCAGATCCTTCAGCAGATAATTTTGTGGCTCGTCTTCGCGCAGAAAAGGATCGCAGAGTATGGATTTTTTCGGGGGAAACATTAGGTGGGTTTGATTGTTTCGTTAAGAAAGTTTTGCCTGATCTCCGTGATGAGGAAATTCTTGAAAAAGTTATTAAAACTTATAGATCACTGCGGTCAGAGGCAAATGTGACAACCGCAGGAGGAGAGTCAAATGGCGAGTGATTTTGAAATTGGGCGCATTTTCGCCGTTGATACAGCACAGGTAACAATCGAACTTAATGCCGATCTTAAGGCGCTCACGCGGACCACTTACGAGGGAGCCCAGGAGGTTGGAAGGATTAACTCTTACATAATAATTCCTGTGGGAGCACGCCGACTTGTGGCAATGGTCACACGAGTTTTTCTCGCGGAGGAAGCAGAGATTAGTGCAGATAGAACAATGGTAACTCTTCCATCAGCCAGTCGAAGAATGAAGGCAACCCTTATAGGTACTATAGACGGGAAAGCATACACACAAGGAATTACTGTTTTCCCAGTTTTGGACAATCCAGTATTGCTTGTGACATCCCAAGATCTTCAGATTATTTTTGATCAGCAATGTGTGGGAATGGGTGAGGAAAGTCAAAAACCTAATCTGAATGGTCCTGGTTTTTGCATTCGGCTTGGTGACTCACCGATATTCGAGGGGTTCTCTATACAGGTCAACCCTGATAGTCTTTTTGGTAAGCACATTGCAATCTTAGGCAGTACCGGATCAGGAAAGTCCTGCACGATTGCAAGCTTAATTCAGTCAATTCTGTCTCGTCAAGACATCAAACGGACTCATTTCGTTATCCTCGATACCAATGGCGAGTATCGTTCAGCTTTTCAAAAACAAAAAGGAAGCGAGGGATGGGAAAATGTCGGTAATTCCAAGTGCCTTTGCATTCCTTCAGACGCGCAGAGGCGTGCAGAAAGACTCATTATTCCGTATTGGTTTATGAACGCAGACGATTTTGTACGTCTCTTCAGGGCTTCTCCAGGTATCCAACGCCCAGTTCTTCTTGATGCATTGCGCTTGGCCCGTAGTCCTGCCGTCCCGCAAGGTAATATTCTCCTGCTTAGGCAACTTCTTCTTCAAGACCTCCATCGGCTTATTGCACATACTGAAGAAAGCGGAAAAACATCTGCCGAAGTGGAGGACATCGCAAGAGGTTGTACACGTTATCTGGAAGATAAGGATAAGATTCTAAAAGAAATATTCACCGATGGTGGAGACAATCTGAGAAAAGCACTTAATGAAATTGCGGGGAAAGCTCGACACCTCGTTGGGGAACCAGATGTGCGAAGATTTTCTAAACCTCTACCATTGGATTTACAACAAAGTATCAAGTCTAACTTACAGCCAATCCTTCAATCCTTGATAGGTGCGGGAAGCACACGGCCAATTCCTCAGGTTTCGGCAGACAGCCCACTATTTTTTGGTAAAGAATCCTTCAAGCGAGAATATATTGAAAAGGCCATGCGACGCGATGAATCTGGAGGCGCCCGAGCCAGAGAGTACTGTGCCACAATGCTGATGCGGATCTATCGGTTACTTGAAGATAAACGTTTTGAATTCCTTTTTGGCCCAGTAGATGGAGAATGGCAGGAACCTTTGAATTCGCTTGCCACTTTTTTAAGAGACGTCATTGGATTGTCAAACGGGAATCAGAATATGTCCCCAGAAAGTGAGGTCAGGCAGGAGGTATTTCCTTTTTATGACCGGCAGCGTTCTGGCACATCAGGTCATAATGTGGTGATTCTTGACCTGAGTCTCCTTGCTTCTGAAGTGCTCGAGAATGTTACAGCACTAATTGGCCGGACTATTCTGGAATTCTTACAGCGTCTTGGAGAATATGGTGGCGAGAATGCACGAGGATCGTTACCGATTGTACTGATTTTGGAAGAAGCCCAGAACTACATTCGGGAGATGCGGTTTGGGGAAGATGAATCGATTTCAAGAGTTGTTTTTGAGCGCATTGCTCGTGAGGGACGAAAATATGGACTAGGTCTTGTGGTTGCATCTCAACGTCCGAGTGAATTGTCGAAAACGGTGCTTTCTCAGTGTAATAGTTTTATAGTACATCGTTTGCAGAATCCCGAGGATCTTCGATATTTTAAAGAGATTGTGCCGGAAATCTATGGTCCACTTCTTAATCAGCTTCCTGCTTTAGCTCCTCAAACGGCCTTGGTGCTCGGGGAGTGTGTTAGAGCACCTGCCCTTGTTAGGATACGCGAGGCACGACCTATTCCGAGGAGCCGTGATCCAAAATTTTACAAGTACTGGATTGTTGATAAACCTCAAGACCCAAAAGTTGAGGAAATCTGTAAGATTTGGGAAGGGAAAACAGCAGAAAAACCAGAACGAACATCAACAGACGCACTCACCGAAAAGGATGGCCAAGGAGATATAAATGGCTAAGATTGAAATCGCCAAAACTGAGTTGGTTTGGCCGGGGAAATATAATGAGGATGGAACACGAAAAGAAGTAGAGCGTGTCAGCTTGCCCTTTCAGGTCATAGAGACAATCAAGGAAGCTCGTGCCACCAGAGAGGCAGCCAAGAAGCCCAAACAAAAAACACTCTTTGATATTTGGGAGGCCAAAGAAGGAGAGACTTTTGAAGAAGGGTGGAAGAACAAACTCATTTGGGGTGAAAATCTCCTCGTAATGAACTCTTTGCTTGAAAACTTTGCGGGGAAAATCGATCTTATCTATATTGACCCACCGTTTGCAACAGGAGCAGATTTCACTTTTACTACGCAAATAGGCGATAGTGATTTAGAAGTTACCAAAGAGCAATCTGCCATCGAAGAGAAAGCTTATCGTGATACGTGGGGAAAAGGTACAATTTCGTATCTTCAAATGATTTCAGACAGGCTAAAATTAATGCATGAGCTTCTCTCTGAAAAGGGGAGTATTTATGTTCACTGCGACTGGCGTATGAATAGTGCGGTACGATTTATATTGGATGAAATATTTGGTCAGGCAAATTTTATTAATGAGATTATTTGGCATTATAGAAGATGGAGTAACGTTGCCACTACTTTTCAGAAGATGCACGACAATTTACTCTTTTTTCAAAAATCTGAAAAAAGGACTTTCAATTTACTGTATCAAGAATATGCGCATCCAGAGTGGATTGAGGAGACGGTGCGTGGCTTTGTTGATGGAAAGTTAATTCGTTTAAAAGATGAACACGGTAATTATGTAAAAAGAGAAAAAGAGAATATAGGTGTACCAATGCATGATGTTTGGGAAGACATAAATTTTATTGGACCCACATCGAAAGAAAGGATTAGTTATGCTACTCAAAAGCCAGAATCATTAATAGGGCGCATCATAAGCACCTCAACATCGTCTGGTGATCTCATAGCCGATTTATTTTGTGGATCAGGGACAACCATGTCTGCTGCAGAAAAACTTGGTCGGCGCTGGATTGGGTGCGATCTTTCTCGTTGGGCAATCCATGTTAGTCGGAAACGTCTCCTCGAAATTGAAAATTGTAACCCTTTTGAGGTTCTTAACCTCGGTAAATATGAGCGCAAGTACTGGCAAGGTGTGACATTCGGCGATAGGAAAACATCTGATCAGCAACTCGCTATTTATCAATACCTTGCCTTTATTCTAAAATTGTATGGGGCAGAACCTATTTCGGGGATGCAACACTTACATGGTAAGAAGGGCAAGGCAGTGGTGCACGTGGGTGCGGTGGATGCACCCATAACCATTGATGAGATAAACGCATGCCTGGATGAGTGTGTGGCGATTCAACAAAAAGAGCTTCACGTGCTCGGCTGGGAATGGGAAATGGGGCTTTATGACCTGATGACGGATGCGGCCAAAGGCCGGGGTGTTAAACTTGTCCTCCTTAACATTCCACGAGAAGTAATGGAACAACAGGCTGTGGACAAAGGCGACATTCAATTCTTTGAGTTGGCCTATCTTGAAGTCGATGTTAAGCAGGAAAAGGGTAAGAAAATTATGGTATCGCTTAAAGACTTTGTTATTCCCAACACAGAACTCATTCCAGAAGAAATCCGATCCAAGATCAAGAAATGGTCTGACTACATCGACTACTGGGCGATTGATTGGGATTTTCAGAATGATACCTTCATGAACGGATGGGTGACATATCGCACCAGAAAAGATAGGACTCTCGCCCTTAAAAGTGATGCACATAGCTATGAAAAGCCTGGTAAATATACGGTGATGGTAAAGGTTGTTGACATTTTTGGAAACGATACCTCCCAGGCCTTTGAAGTAGAGGTGAAATAACCATGTCAAAAGCAGTTATTTTCTATGATAAAGACCTGCCAGAGATCCCGGATCGCAAAGCTCATCTGAAGCCGGACGCCCATCTAATTAAGAAAACGGCCGACGAATACGAAATCGTCGATAGACGCCGACCGAGCAAAATGCTCTTGGTGAATCGTCTTCGGCAGGCTGTGGATAAATGGCGTGAGGGAGGATATAAAGGGGCTTCATCTGTAACCCAGCGACTTTTTCAGTTCTGGTTCGAAGAAGATCACCTGTTAAATGGTAATACTTTTCACTATTACTTTGGTCAACAAGAGGCGATGGAGACTCTGGTTTACCTCATGGAAATTGAGAAGAACCGGGATGCAAAACCACTTATTGATTCCTTCTGTGAAATCTTCAAGAAGGATATGTTCACATTCAGTGTTGAGCATCAAACCACTATGGATGGACGCAGGCAGATTAGAAGATATTTCCCGGAATTAGAAAGTGATGGCCTCCAGGACCTCCCTCCTGAGGATCTCAGACGCTACGCTTTCAAGATGGCAACCGGTTCAGGTAAGACTTATGTAATGGCCATGATTATGGTCTGGTCTTACTTCCACCGGAAAATGGTTAAAGGTTCCGACCTTTCAACCAATTTCCTGATTGTTGCGCCAAACGTAATTGTCTATCAGCGACTTGAGAAAGATTTTGCCAGCAACAAAATCTTTTATGACCTGCCGCTCGTCCCTCCTGAATGGCAATGGAATATGAAAGTGATTCTCCGTGGGGAGAGCGCTGAGCCAGATCCGAATGGGAATCTCTTTCTAACAAATATTCATCAGATATATGAATTCAGGGAGGAAGAATGGACACCAGCTAATGCTGTGGACGCCATCCTTGGTCGAAAACCCGTTAAAGATCTCGCTTCTCACCAACGATCCATGCTGGAACGGCTCAAAAGTCTTCGGGACCTCGTGGTGATTAATGATGAGGCCCATCATGTACATGATGAAGACCTGGCGTGGCATAAGACTTTAATGGCATTACATGAAAGTCTTCCTGAAGGATTATCCCTCTGGCTGGATTTCTCGGCGACTCCCAAAGATCAGAACGGGACGTATTATCCCTGGATTATTTGCGACTATCCCCTTGCTCAGGCGGTAGAGGACCGTATCGTTAAGGCTCCTCTCATTGTTCACCAGGTTAAGATATCCGACCCTGAAAAAATCACTAAAGAAAATGTAACTGATGCTTACGGGGAGTGGCTTCTTGCTGCACTGGATCGCTGGAGGGAGCACTATAAGACATATAAGACTTTGGGACCAAGACCAGTCCTTTTTATTATGGCTGAAAAGAATGCCTTCGCTGATGAAATAGGTAAATGGTTAGCTGACAAGACGAATAAGACCGGGTTGAAGGATGGCGAAGTGCTGATCATCCATACAGATTCTGAGGGTGAAATTACTAAGGCTGACGTGGAAAAGGCTCGTGAGGTAGCCCGTGACATTGATCTGCCGACCAATAAAACCAAAGTTATCGTCAGCGTGATGATGTTGAGAGAGGGATGGGATGTTAAAAATGTATCAGTCGTTCTTGGTCTGCGCCCCTTCACTTCAAAAGCAAAAATCCTTCCGGAGCAAGCAGTGGGACGAGGCCTTCGTTTAATGGAGAATATCAGCCCCGATCGAACTCAAACGCTGGAGGTCATGGGAACAAGCGCTTTTGAAGAGTTTGTTCGGCAGTTAGAGATGGAAGGGGTTGGTATAAAGACCGTTACAAAACCACCCGCTCCACCAATTAAGATAGAACCTGTCCAGGAGAAGATCAAATATGATATAGCAATTCCATTGACCCGGCCCGTCTATCTTCATGATTACAAAAAATTGTCTTCAATAGATCCATTGAGTCTTGACCCGATTTATGACCGTGAGGAGTTAGAGGAAGAGTATCGAATTTCGCTCAAAATGGAATTTGCTACAACCGAAACCGAAGTTCACCGAGTGGTTATCATTCCCGGGACTATTCCACTCAGTCAGGAGGTTCTTTCTTCAATCACCAACAAAGTTATCGGGGAGGCTCGCCTATCCAATGTTTTCTCTGAACTCTATCCGATTGTCCGGGCATACGTTGGGGAGCGGTGTTTTGGACAGAAGATAGATATTGAAAGCGAACACATCCGAAATCATCTTCGGGGGCCGATGCTCCAACAAGGGATTGCTAAATATCTTGCCAGAAAAATTAGTGAACTTACTGCTGAGAGACGAGAGATCGAATTTGAAGAGGCAAAGTTTAAGCTTTCAGACACTCAACCATTCGTATGGCGCAGGCGTCATCTTCAGTGCGAACACACAATCTTCAATTACGTGGCGACATACAACGACTTCGAATCAGATTTTGCAAAGTTCTTGGACGGATGCCCAGATGTCTTGCGGTTTGCGGCGTTGGCAGAGCACTTCACCCGCTTTCGGGTCGATTATCTAAGCCCCTCCGGTGCTATCAAATTTTACTATCCGGATTTCGTCGCTGTCCAGAAAGGGAAAAATGGGAAACAAATCAACTGGATTATAGAGACAAAAGGACAGGTCTATGAAGCTGTCGCCCATAAAGAAGTGAGTATCATCGATTGGTGTAAGAAGGTATCAACTCAAACTGGGGAGACATGGAATTACATTAGAGTTGACCAAAATGTTTTTGGCGACGGAAAATTCAGGACTTTTCTTGATTTAATTGGAGTTGTTGAGAGAAATTCTGGAATTCCTTTGTTTGGGGGATGACTTGATTAAAACCGACAATAATAAAGGGGAACAGCCCCAGAAATCGGACCCAAAGGTCTCTTTAATTTCTGTCTTACTCCCCTGTCTATAGCTCGTTTAACTAAAACAATAATGACGACTTCGTAAAAAGTCCAGATGCTTCTGTTGCACTTCATCCTTCGTCATTGCGGCGTACGTATGAGTACGCCTCCTCTCCCAAGTGGGAGACATGTCAGGACTTTAGCAAAAAAAAAGGGTTATGCGGTAAATAATGTGGACTCGACAGTTGTTCTCGAAAGGCCGAAGTTGCAAGGGTATATCCACGAAATGGCGATAAATATTGCCGGTACATTAAGCATTCCTGTAGCAAGTGTCAACATCAAGGCCACGACGAATGAAGGTATGGGTTTTGTTGGGCGCAATGAGGGGCTGGCGGCATTTGCCGTGGTG
>MNZP01000083.1 GCA_001873675.1 Syntrophaceae bacterium CG2_30_49_12
ACTGGTCCCGGGTGGGAAATGGCAAATAAAAATAGACAGTCCCGTTTCATTACTGAGTTTTTGCAGTTCTGTTTTGATAAGAACTCGTTTTTTCCTTGAGGAAGTATAGGGAAGAGAGATTTGTATGTCAAGAAAAAGGAGCAATGATAATGAAAAAAAGGAGAGTTTCTTTGAAGTGAAATGCAATTTTGTTTCTTTGGACTCTTGCTTTCGTCAATTGCAAGCCTCTTTAAGAGTACTGACGATCTTTTCCTGATCGTCATGGGTCATCTTATGAAAAAGAGGTAGAATAATCGTTCGGTCTTGAGCTTGTTCACTATGCGTTATCCGAGCGCAGGTTCCCGACGGGCAGTCACATTCGCCACGGGGAAGGCCACAACCCCAATCCTCCGCTTTATAGGCCGGCTCCCGATGAGCGCACATAACCCCACGGCGGGTGGAAATTCCAGCATTCAACATGGCCTGCATCACTCTTCGCTGGTCGCAGCCATCCGGAAGGCGTACGCAGAAACTCTGCCAATTACTTCTGGCCCACGGGGGTTCTTTCGGCAATACAATCCGGGTAAATTCAGCCAGTAACCTCCGATATTCCGATGCCAGCTCCCGCCTGCGTTCAATAATTTGGGAGAGTTTTTTGAGTTGTTCTTGGCCGATCGCTGCCTGTATATCCGTCATCCGATAGTTGTATCCCACCAGTAGATAAGACTCAAAAAGGACCTGGTTGGCTCCATGCCTCACCGTGTCGGAAACACTCATTCCATGTTGACGAAGAAGGCGGATTTTCCTATCCCATTCCGGATTGGCCGTGGTAATCATACCCCCGTCTCCAGTAGTAATGATCTTGCGGGGATGGAAGGAAAAGCAGGCTATATCGCCATGAGGCTTTCCAATTTTTTCCCATTTACCATTCCAAAAAATCTCACTACCGATAGCGCAGGCGGCATCTTCAATAACCAGTAGAGAACGTCTCCGGGCAATATCGAGAATTTTTTTAAGATCGCAGGGCATCCCCATCTGATGTACGCAAAGGATGGCCCGGGTTCGGTCGGTAATGGCTTCTTCTATAAGCAATGGATCTATGTTAAAGGTTTCCGGCTGAATATCAACAAAAACCGGCATTGCCCCACAATATCGGATGCTGTTGGCCGTGGCGATAAAAGAATGGCTGACGGTGATAATTTCGTCTCCAGGCTTAATCCCCGTCACCAGCAGTGCCAAATGTAAGGCAGCGGTGCAACTTGAAACGGCACAAGCATACTGAGCTCCAACCAGGGAAGCAAACTCATGCTCAAAAGCAGCCACCTCAGGTCCCTGGGTGACCCATCCGCTCCGGATGACACGGCGGACGGCTTCAACCTCGCCTTCATCCATGACGGGTTTGATAATCGGGATCATTTTTCTGCCCCCATCTTTTCATTTCGCCACCAATCCACCAAACGACGTAAACCCTCTTCCAGGGAGATGTGAGCAGTAAAGCCCAATAATTGTTGAGCCTTGCTGATGTCGGCCAACCGGCGAGAAACCGGATTAACTTTTCTTTCCGGGGCATATTCGATAGGCAGTTCAGACCCTATGACCGTCAAGAGACTATCAGCCAATTCCTTAAGGCTCGTTTCGTGCCCACTGGCAACATTAAAAACTTCATTCTGACGTTGCCATCCATGATAGTTAGCTCCGTTGTACTCCACAATCATCTTCAGGTTGCGTGTCACAACATTCTCATCCTTTTAATTCGTTTGGAGGGCCACGCTCCGTCGTGGCCAATTAAATACGAGACAGATAGAGGTAAAACATGGCCCTGTAGAACTCAGTAGGGGTAGGTTTGAAACATATTCCTACTCCCAATAAAAATCAATCAACGGGCAGATATAATTTTATACCCAGTTCCTTGCCGACAATGAAAGACTTGTTGAATGGGATTTTGAAGGGTTGCATAGCTCAACTCCTGACGGCGATGCAAAGGAGCGATCCCCCGATGGGAAAAGAAAGATTACGGTTGATCAGTAAATTTTCCCATGAGCATATTGTTTCGAAGAGAGCATCAATGGATTGGGGCATTGGTGTCCTGTATAAAAATATTCATGAGTTCATGACTGTCTACCTTTAATGCCTGGCAGACCCTTCCAATCTCGTTGGCAAAACAGATTTTTAAGGCATGGAAGACGTTGTCTAAATATTTTACCAACTCCGCATCCCGGATTGAAGTCTTGATCACCGGGGCTGGAAGGGATTCATAAAGGGCCAGCAAGGGGGGGGCGTCACTCAAGTTTAAAAGCCCGATGACGGTCTTGGGGGGATTAAAGAAATCCCAAACCGAACTCCCTTCGCGCAAAAATTCCGGATTAAAGCAGACCCCAAAATCCTTTCCGGCCGATTTCCCGGATTTTTTTTCGAGGATCGGGATCAAAGACTGTTCGGTAGTCCCCGGCAATACGGTGCTTCGCAAGACGATCCAATGAAAAGAAGACTTAGAAGATAGATAGTCTCCTATTTCCTCAAAGATGCGTTGAACATAGGTTAAATCAATGGATCCGTTTTCTTTTCCCGGGGTCCCCACACAAATCAGACTCAGGTCGGTCCGGGCAAAAGCCCAGGCGCCGTCGGCGGTGGCTGTTAATCTTTGTTGTTTCATTTGTTCGGCAATAATCTCACCGATTTCCGCTTCCATAACAGGGGATTGACCCTGCGCGATCATCCCGATCTTATTGGGATTGACATCCACCCCGATCACCTCATGGCCCATCTGGGCCAGACAGGCCGCACTAATGGTCCCCACATATCCTAAGCCAAAAACACTGATCTTCATAAAACCGCCTTTATTGCTGTTGCAGCAAATAGAAGGAATATAAATAGGGATAAGTTCCCTCGGCATCTGCAAAGATCGCGACTTTCATGCCATTGGTCATCGCAGTTAGGGCTACGGCGAGCATTTCCTTTGCTCGGTCATCCGGAGCTAAAAACCACTTTCCTGTGAAAGCTGGAGGAGAATCTGCATCTGTTAACATGATGTAGGTACTTGGCCCTCCGGGACCTGCATAATTGACTGAGCAAATAAACCATCTCTGTTGAGCGCTTGCGCCTATCGTTAGAAGACAGACCATACTGAATACGATTACCACCATTAAACCTATCATCTTTGGTTTCATGTTGACCTCCTTTCTTTGCAGTACGTATTGTCAAAAGTTTTTTAAGTAGCAAACATATCCTAATCATTAAGAAGCAACTGCAACCAAGGCATGGCTTTTGCTTTAGTGGTTAAGGTCTGGTCGCTTCCATAACTTGTCCCGGCGCTGTTTATGGCTACAATCCGATAGTGGTAGGCGGTGTTAGGGCTAAGCCCCGTTATGGCGGCGCTTACCGAGACATCGCTCGTGCCTGCCCCTGCCCACTTAGTCCCTGAAGTCAATCCATAACTCGTGGTCGTCCCATACTCAAAGTAGTATGTCGTCCTTTTCCCGTTAGGATTGACTATGCCGTTCAAAGTGGCAGAACCTGAAGTTATCGAGATGGCCAAACCGGTGGTGACAGTGGGCGCCAAAGCAGGAGCGCCGTATTTGATATCCAGAGTCTGCCAGTAGAAACTACTGTAAAGCGTCCCGTCATCATACAATACGCAATCATAATCCATATTCATATCCACCCGGAAAATTCCGTTTGGCCGGCCGCCTTCGGCTGTTCCCCAACTATTCACCATTATCCAGTAAGAATTATTGGGGTCATTGTCATTATAGCCCACGCATAATACCGCGTGACCACCACCTTCATTTTCGTCCCAGGTATGGCCGCATGAAGAATCAGGATTCCATTTGACCCCTTCCCCTTGATTAATCCAGAAATTAAAAAAATTATCCCAGTCCGGCTTAGTCGCCATAAAGAAGCCAAACCAAACGGCCTTACCCTGGCTTAGAACGTTTTTAATATTGGCGATGGCTTGTGCCTTTCCAATCCCGTGTGTTTCGATTGTCTGCTCTTTTATGATTTCTATGGAATATTTAGGCGCTTTAGAAACTGCACTGCAAGGGGCATTACAGTTTCCATCACCATTTTGCCAGCCCGCATTGGTATTCGACCATGGAATTGTGTATCCTTTATATGTATAGAAATTAGCTAAATCACTCAACCATCCACCATCACAACAGCTTTGTGCCGTATCGCAAGAACTTATAAATTGTACTGAAAGGCGATCAAAGATACCCTCCTCAGCATCGAGGGCAATCTCCATCACGCCGGTCCCGGCCCATGCCCAGCAGTTGCCGCAACTTCCCTGATCGCGCTCGGAAGGCGTGTATTTAAGGTGACCAAGCAGGCTATATGAACCTGTCAGCGGGATACTGAAACTGAGAGCTTTATCCATATAAGCCCTGGGCGCCTTTTCATAACCCTGTATCCATCTCTGAAGGGTTTCTCTATCAGGATGCATGATGGTACAAGGCTTTTTTACCTCGTCTGACCATACGATCCCTGCGAAAGCTACAACCAGACTTAAGGCCAGAAACAACCAGCGTAGTGTCTTTTTCATAGCGCTCTTTTCCCCTTATTACCTTTTGTATTCAAAACAGTCGCCAAGATCAATGGTTGGAAAATCGAAAAGAACCGGGGTGCAGGTCCCCCTGGTAATTACCTTCAAATAACACTCAAAACTCTTACCTGCTTCAATTCCATATTTCTCCAGAAATTCTGGCCCGGGATATCGAGAATTGGTTAGCATCAGGATATATTTCCTTCCTTCAACCTGCCCGTATGTCTCATCTACCTCCTCCTCAGAAAAAAAGGAAAATTTTATCTCGTAACTTACTGAAGGCCCACCATAATCCTTGTGCATCTCCTTTTCGCGAATGGAAACAATCACGGCCCTGCCCTTATACTGCCTGTATTCGCATGGGCCGCCTACGACCCGTGGCGCCGATTTTTCAGCCGCCGAATCTACAGCCATGCTTGATCCTGGATAAAAAGCATTTGCGAGAATGATTGTAAAAAGCAAAATACCTGCCTTCCACCGATATTGCATTTCATTATCTCCCTCCCAACCTTATCTACTTCATATCATCTCGTTTGTCGAGAAAAAACGAAGGGGCCGATGCCACCCTCATCGGCCCTATTACGGCCCATTCGGGGAACGTGTTAAAGGGGACGGTTCTCTTTATTTTTACTTTATTTTTATTTCTTATATCAAATATCCAGTGGTTAACCGGTTAACTTGACAGAGAGTCTCAAGGAGGTTAGAATTTGACGCCTGATTATGACTGACATCATTGACCATAAATTGATATCAAGAAAAAGAAACGGTATTTTCCTGCCGCATTTCCAGGGTCAGAGACTGGCGGACTTTCCCCAGGCCCTCGCTGATATCTTAGATAAAGAGAATGTCCATTATTACAACGGGGTATACCGGGTGGCGGACAGCGCCAGTTATGTGATGCCCGCAACTGAGGATACGCTGTTGAAGGTACACTCACAGGAGATGATAAATATGGTAAAGCGGATGGGAAGGGGGCTTTTTGAGGGGGCTTCGTACTCCGCCGGCGTAACTGTTCAGGCCGCCTTAGAGATATACCGGGGGAATATAGACAATGCCTTTGTTTTTACCGGCTTTGGTGATCACCATGCTGGTCGGAACTATTGCGGCGGGATGTGCTACTTTAACGGCGCGGCTGTAGCCATTGCTACCCTTAGGGAAAAGGGGATGACCAGATTTGCCATCGTGGATACAGACAGCCACCATGCCGACGGTACCAGGGATATCTTCGGCCAGGATAGAGAAGTGCTTCATATCTGCTTCTGCTTCCAGGACTACAGCGACGGGAACAATAATGTTGATGTGGCTATCCCCTGTGGTATAGAGGATGAAGCCTTACTGCAAAAGGTGAGGGAGGAATTCGTCCCGCGGGTGAACACCTTCCGCCCCGAACTCATCTTCTGGGAGTTCGGTTACGATGCCACCCGGGGAGAGTATGGCGATAAGGGGCTGACCAGGGACTGCCATCTGGAAATCACCAGAATAATCAAGTCAACTGCCGACGCCCTCTGTCATGGCAGATTGATCGCTATCCTTTGCGGCGGCTCCAGCCGCTACCTGGCGACCTATATAATCCCCAAGATCATCACCCAGATGGCCGAACTTGATTAAGAGAGCTGTACATAAATTATGGGTAACTTAGCGGCCGATCTCATTCTGGCGAGGGGTAATGTGCTCACATTGAATCCCGCCTGTCCCCGGGCCCAACTGGTTGCGGTAAAGGATGACATGATTATCTCCGTAGCGGCAAATGAAGCCCTTCCCGCGCTTAGAGGTCCGGGAACCGAGGTTATCGTCTTAAACGGCAGGACAGTTCTTCCCGGTTTCCATGATGCCCATTGCCACCTTGTTGCCTTTGCCGAAAGCCTGCTTGTCCCCAACCTTGCTCCTCCTTCGGTAAATTCCATCTCTGATATTCAAGGCGAGATTCGGAGATTATCCCGGAATTTACCACCGGGAAACTGGATAAGGGCCAGGGGGTACGACGAGTTCTATCTTACTGAGAAACGCCACCCGACGCGCCGGGACATAGATGAGGCGACAACTGTCCACCCTGTAAAGCTCACCCACCGCTCAGGACATGCCCATGTGCTGAACAGCCTGGCCCTAACACTTGCGGGTATCTCCGGGGAAACAACAGAGCCGCCCGGCGCTATGATTGAGCGGGACCTGGAGACGGGTGAACCCAATGGCGTCCTTTACGGCATGGGTGACTACCTATCAAATGTAGCGCCATCGTTAAATGATTGCGAGTTAGCGCGAGGTATAGGACTGGCTGGCGAGAGGCTCCTCTCCTCAGGGATAACTTCTGTCCAGGATGCCTCTGCCTCCAATGACCTCCGACGCTGGCGGATGTTCCGGCGCTGGAAGGAAGAGGGACACTTAAAGACGAGGGTGGGCATGATGTTAGGGGTGGAGGCCTTCAACCGGCATCGGGAGGAGGGACTTCTTCCTCAGACAGGCGATAACCAACTTCGCCTGGGTGCGGTAAAGATAATCCTTGATGAGACCAGGGGTTACCTGAATCCGCCCCGGGAAGAGCTAAACCGGAAGGTCATGGAGATTCACCAGGCCGGCTTTCAGGTTGCACTGCACGCCCTTGAGGAGACTACCGTAGAGGCAGCCTGTCTATCCCTGGAATATGCGCTCCATAAATTACCCCGCCGCGACCACCGCCATCGGATAGAGCATTGCTCGGTATGCGGGCCGGAAATGGCGAAACGGCTGGCCTCCCTCGGCATCGCCGTTGTCACTCAGCTGGCCTTCATTTACTATAACGGCGAGAGGTATCGGGAGACGGTGCCGGATGAACAGCTCCGGCATCTGTACCCTCTGGCTACCCTTATCAAGGCGGGTCTTAAGGTATCCGCCAGTTCAGACGCCCCCGTGGTTTCCCCGGAGCCGCTGACCGGCATCTATGCCGCCGTTTCCCGCACGACAAGGGCGGGGCAAAAACTCCTGCCGGAGGAATGCATCCCGCCATTGGCGGCAGTAGGGATGTACACTCAGGGCGCCGCATATACCTCCTTTGAGGAGACGATCAAGGGCTCTATCGTACCGGGTAAGTTGGCTGACCTGGTAGTATTGAGCGGCGACCCTACCGGGGTGAGCCCTGAGGAGATAAAAGATCTACAAGTGGAAATAACTATCATTGGCGGGGAAATTGTATGGAGAAGGGGTCTTTAGGCAACACCATGACCCATTTTCTATGAACCGATGCATAATGTCATTTCGAGGAGCATAAGCGACGAGAAATCTTAATATTTCGAGTAACTATTCAGCCACTAAGACACCAAGACACTAAGATCATATAATTATTCTTCCTTTTCAGACAAAGTGGAAAAACTCATATCTATCCTTCGTGTCTTAGTGCCTTGGTGGCTACCTGAACAGTTACGTCAAATCAAAAAGGTTTCTCTTGCGATGACAATCCGT
>MNZP01000062.1 GCA_001873675.1 Syntrophaceae bacterium CG2_30_49_12
GCGGACCTTTTGAACCTGGCGGCCATCTTTGATCTGCCGGAAGCATTCAGCCATCGTATCTCTTAAAGCGGTGAAGCTCAGATGCTTTTTTAAGTGCACTTTCCCTTTCCCCTAAAATGGGAGGTATGTTGTAACCTGCTGAATTACATACAGTATTAAAAGGGAAATGTCTAGTTTTTATTTCTTTAATGATATTAAGTCCTTAGATATGCAGGGCTGAAAATCTTCGCGAAAAATATTTCCGAGATTCGACTAAATGCCCTATCAATAGGAGCTAAAAATATTCACCGAGAATTGCTGGGTGTAATGAGTAGTTACTTGATATTTATCTGAAAATGTTGTAGGCTTTATTTTGTGAAGACGAAAAATGTGAGGTATCCTAAAGTATATAAAGGGCTGGCTTTAATCGCCGACCCGATATATCAGTACGCCTCTTTTACTGTCCCCTCATCTGATTTTCCGCCGGAAAAAACAGAAAAAGATTTGCTTGATTCACCATGGCTACAGAGGCTAAGAAGGATCTACCAGCTTCAGAGCGCACGGTGGGTCTATCCAGCGGCAGAGCACGCCAGATTTCAACACTCCCTCGGCGCCATGCACATTGCCGGTGAATTCGGAAGATGCCTCCATCCGAGTCTTTGCGAAGTATGCAGAGACGCCCCTTCCTTGAACTACGTGGAGGAACTTCTCCGGGTGGCAGGATTACTTCACGATGTGGGGCATGGCCCTTACGGGCATTTCTTCGATGACCATTTCCTTAGCCAGTACGGTTTAACCCATGAGGACATGGGACAGCTTATCATCGTGAGAAAGCTGAATAAGATCATCAGTTGTATCAGGAGGAGTCCCAGTGGTCCCTTTGCCAGGGGGGAAGCCCTTGATCCCGCTCAGGTTGCCTTCCTGATCAAGATGCCGACCGCTCAGGAGACGAGGAAGCCAAGATGGTTGCAACTTTTAAGACAGCTCTTCTCCGGCATCTATACCGTGGACAATCTCGACTATGTCCAGCGGGATGCCTACATGACCGGATTTTCCTTAGACATTGTGGATATTGCAAGGCTTCGGTTCTACACGTTTTTTACGGAAGATGGTCTGACCCTTCACCAGGCAGGCATTTCGGCGCTGAGCCGTTTTATAAATGCGAGATTGAATCTCTACACCAATGTCTACTTTCATCGAACAACAAGGGCGTTGGATCTCCACCTGCAGGAGATCTTCAGAGATACGATGAATATTGTCTTCCCTGCGAATCCCGCTGATGCCCTGGATGAGTACCTCAATTGCGATGAATGGCGCCTTTTTCATGAGGTGCAAAACTGGCTTAAGAATAAGGATCCCCAAAAAAGGAAATTAGGACGGGAATGGGAAAAGCTCCACCGTAGAGAAGTCAAGTGGAAGATGTCTTTTTCCACGGAGATTTCCGTTGACCAGATCCAGAAGGGAACCAGGGTTTCTCAGTCTGGTGATTACGAAAAACAGATCAGGGAGTATCTTCCTGCGGCATTGACACGCATCGCTTTGCGGGTAGATCTGGCTACCCAGGATCCGCGGCCCATCAATCCCATGGCAGAAACGGAGAAGAAGATCAATATCTTTAATCCGGCCACAGGGAGAACATCTCCGGAACCTTTGATTGATATCTACCGGTTTATCCCGGCCCGAGTCGTCCATTTCCGGGTGTTTTCTTTAAACCATAGTCACGATGAAGAACTCTCCATGGCCGCAGAAAAGACACTCAGTGCACTGGACGTGGTTACAAAGACCAATATATAATCAAATTGGTTATAGATTATGAACGATCACGAAACTACAGATTTAACACTTTTTGTGAAGACGTCGTATGAGGACATCACCCGCTGGAACCGGCAGCGAATCGTTGATACCCTGCTCCAGGAGACAGCTATGGACGTTGATACAGCAGAAATGATCAGCAGGGAAGTTGAAAAACAGATCATCTCTTCCGGGATCAGTCTGCTTACAACACCGCTGATCAGGGAGTTGGTGGACGCAAAGCTCATTCAAAAAGGCCTTGATAAAGAAAGAAGGATGCAAGTTCGTATCGGATTTCCTATTTATGACATCAGAGAGTTCATTTTTCACCAGAATAAGGAAAATGCCAATGTACCCCATACTCCTGAAGGCACAAACCTGGTTATAGCCGAAGGCATCAAACGGGAATACGCTCTCAATGATGTATTTTCCCACGAAGTGAGGGATGCCCATGTGACAGGCGATATCCATCTGCATGGGCTGGGATACATTGACAGACCTTACAGCGCATGTCAGCCCCTCGATTATATTAAAAAGTTCGGCCCGAACATCCCCCATTCCAACACAATTGCCAGACCGGCGAAGCACGTGGAGGTCCTGCTGGCCCATATGGTGCGATTTGGTTCTCTTCTCCAGGGGCATTTTGCGGGGGTCATCGGATGGGATGCGGTAAATTACTGCTTTGCTCCCTATATGACGGCGATGAGCGACAGGGGAATCAAGCAGTTTACCCAGATGCGCGTTTATGAATTCTCTCAGTTGACCTCGGCCAGAGGCGGGCAGTCCGTATTTACCGACATCCATCTCTATTGGGAAGTCCCGGAATATCTCGCTGATGTCCCGGCAATAGGGCCGGAAGGCAAATTCACCGGCAAGACTTATAAGGATTACTCTGTGGATGCCCAGAGGTTTGTCCGGGCCATTTTCGAGGTGTTCAGGGAAGGGGATGCCGCTGGAAGGCCTTTCATCTTTCCCCGACCTGTCGTCCATATCACGGAAAAGTTTTTTCAAACGCCGGGACATGAAGACTTTCTCAATCTTATCTGCGAGGTAGCCGCCGAAAAAGGGAATACCTTTTTTGTCTTCGAACGGGACGAAAAGGTCAAGACAATATGCGGTTATCCAAACTTAAAGGAGGGGGATATTCTGTATGATGATGTAAAGACTCCTTGGAAATTAAGATGTTTTGCCATCCAGAATGTGACCTTGAATCTCCCACGGCTCGGTTATAAAGTTAGAAGGGATGATCTAAAGTTGTTTCCCATGATTTCGGAGCTGATGGAACTGGCAGCAAAGGCCCACAGTCAAAAGAAAGATTTTATAGAAAGATTACTTTCCCACGGTGAGGCGGGACCTCTGGCCATGCTTGCCATGGACAAGGATGGCTTGCCCTATCTCAGAATGGACCAGTCATTCTATCTCATAGGTATGGCTGGGCTCAATGAACTTGTTCAAATCCATACCGGCAAACAATTGCACGAATCTACAAGCTCCCTTAACCTGGGATTAAAGGTAATCGAATACATGAAGAAGGAAACCGATAAGCTCAGTCAAAAATATGGGATGCGGTTTATTCTCGAACAGACACCGGCGGAGACCACAGCTTACCGTTTTGCCCGGCTGGACCTGAAGTATTTCTCCCCGGAGGCGGGACACTTTGTCAAAGGTGATCTGGCAAAGGGAGAGATATATTACACAAATTCCTCTCATTTGCATGTGTCGGCTCCCGTCTCTCCCATGGAACGCGTGGAGATGGAAGGGCGCTTTCATCCCTTTATCAGTGGAGGCGCCTTCACCTCTCTGTGGCTTGGAGATGCCCGGCCTTCCACGGAGTCCATTGTCAGATTCGTCACTGAGGTCTTCAGAGACACCAAGAGCTCTCAGATCACCTTCTCACCTGACTTCACAACCTGTACCGTCTGCGACAGGACTTTTAGGGGCTTGAGAGAAACCTGCCCCTTCTGCGGGTCAAAAGATGTGGAGGGAATTGCCAGGATTACCCAATATTTCAGTAGGATATCCGAATGGAACAAAGGCAAACGGGCGGAACTGAGAGACAGGAACCATAATTTAAATTCTATATTTTCCCCCTGAATTAATCGGCTTAACTACCTTGACATGAGGCAGTGTGATTATTATTTTAAAAGAAATGGAAGATTACATTGTAAAAATATTCAGGGAGAGCAGTCAGCTTAAGGAAATATTCGTCAATGAGAATCTCAGCAGGATTGTCAGTGTCGTCGAGGCGGTGATAGGCGTTTTAAAGGCGGGGAACAAGATACTACTCTTTGGAAATGGTGGCTCTGCAGCGGATGCCCAACACCTGGCTGCAGAATTTGTAAACCGCTTTGTCATCGAAAGGCCACCACTTCCTGCCATAGCCTTAAGCACCGATACTTCCGTTATCACCAGCATTGGTAATGATTATGACTTTTCAGAAATCTTCAGCAAGCAGATCAGGGCAATAGGACAGGCGGGAGATATAGCCTGGGGAATCAGTACCAGCGGAAACTCTCCGAATGTTGTCAAGGCTCTGGAGCTGGCGAAAAAGATCGGTATGATCACCATCGGTCTGACGGGGAAAGATGGGGGTAAAATATTACAGATGGTGGATTACTCTCTCCACGTTTCTTCCCAAAGTGTACCCCGCATTCAGGAGGTTCACATCACGTTGGGACATGTGATTTGTGAAATGGTGGATTTTAAACTGTTTCAGAGACCGGATACAAAATAGTGTCTATTGAAGATCTGATGACGAAGCTCAAGGAAAAGGAAAAAGAGGCCGCCGAAAACCTCGACAAGTATATGCGCGCCGTTGCAGAGCTTGAAAATTACAAAAAACGTGCCGCGAAAGAGAAAGCTGAATTCGTAAAATACTGCAATGAAAATCTGATCAAAGATATCCTGCCGCTGGCAGACAGCCTCGACAGGGCATGCAAGCACGCCGCCTGCAACGCAGACGACCTTGAGGTCTTCAAGGCCGGTCTTAAACTGGTTCAGGAGCAACTGCGCTGTTGTCTGGAAAAATACGGAGTCGAGAAAATTGAGGCTGTCGGCAAGGATTTTGACCCTAATATACATGAGGCCTTACTTCAGGTAGAGACCGAAGAACATGAAGATAACAAAGTGGTTGATGAATTCGAAAAGGGTTATCTTTTGAATAGCCGCCTGCTAAGGCCGGCCAGGGTCTCTGTCTGTAAGCATACGAAACGTAAAACGGCAACAGTTAAAGATTAAAAGATTAAGGAGGGTAAAAAATGGGAAAAATAATAGGGATTGATTTAGGGACGACAAATTCCTGTGTCGCCGTAATGGAAGGAGGGGATCCTGTTGTCATAGCCAATCAGGAGGGAAGCAGAACCACGCCTTCGGTGGTTGCCTTTACAGATAGCGGTGAGAGGTTGATGGGACAGGTTGCCAAGCGGCAGGCGGTAACCAATTCTGAAAATACCGTCTATGCCGTCAAGAGGCTCATTGGGAGGAAATTTTCCTCTCAAGAGGTTCAGTATGACAAGAAGATATCTCCTTACAAGATCACCGAGGCGAAAAACGGTGATGCACAGGTTACCATAAGGGGAAAAAACTATTCTCCGGCGGAGATCTCGGCGATGATTCTCACGAAGATGAAGCAGACCGCCGACGATTATCTCGGAGATAAGATAACCGATGCGGTTATCACGGTTCCTGCCTACTTTAATGATTCCCAAAGGCAGGCTACCAAAGATGCGGGGAAAATTGCCGGGTTGAACGTCTTGAGGATCATCAATGAACCGACGGCGGCGGCTCTGTCCTATGGTCTGGACAAGAAAAAGGATGAAAAGATCGCCGTTTTTGACCTGGGGGGAGGGACATTTGATATTTCCATCCTCGAACTTGGGGATGGGGTCTTTGAGGTCAAGGCGACAAACGGAGATACCCACTTGGGCGGTGAAGACTTCGACCAGAGACTGATAGAATATCTGGCCGCGGAATTCAAGAAAGACCAGGGAATAGATATCAGAAATGACAGGATGGCCCTGCAGAGGCTCAAGGAGGCGGCGGAAAAGGCAAAGATGGAGCTTTCCACCTCCCTGGAGACGGATATCAACCTCCCCTTTATTACCGCTGACGCTTCAGGGCCCAAGCACATGAATCTCAAGCTGACAAGGGCGAAATTGGAGACGCTGGTGGAGGACCTGATCGAAAAAGTAGTGCCGCCGTGTAAAACCGCCTTAAAGGATGCCAATCTTACCCCCAAAGACATAGACGAGGTAATCCTCGTAGGGGGAATGACACGTATGCCCAAGGTTCAACAGAAGGTTAGAGAAATATTCGGTAAAGAACCGCATAAAGGGGTCAATCCCGACGAAGTGGTGGCCATTGGTGCGGCGATCCAGGCCGGTGTTTTAGCAGGTGAGGTGAAGGATGTCCTGCTTCTTGATATAACCCCCCTGTCTCTCGGTATTGAGACACTCGGTGGTGTAATGACAAAACTGATCGAGAAGAACACCACCATTCCGACCAAGAAGAGTCAGACATTTTCAACGGCGGCGGATAATCAGCCGGCGGTAAGCATCCATGTCCTGCAAGGGGAACGCTCCATGGCAGCGGATAACAGGACGCTGGGAAGGTTTGAACTGGTCGGTATCCCGGCGGCGCCCAGAGGAATGCCTCAGATAGAGGTAACCTTCGACATTGATGCCAATGGGATTGTTCACGTATCCGCAAAGGATCTCGGCACGGGGAAAGAACAGAGCATCAGGATCACCGCCTCGAGTGGGTTATCTGAGGAGGAAATAAATAAATTAGTTAAAGATGCTGAGGCCCATGCGGAGGAAGATAAGAAGAAAAAAGAGCTGATTGAGCTGAGAAACCAGGCGGATTCGTTGGCTTACAGCGTGGAGAAAAACATTAAAGAGTTTGGCGATAAGATAGATTCTGCGGAAAAGGCCAAGATTGAAGAAGCTATCGCCGAGGTCAAGAAGAGCATCGAGGGCAATGATATCGCCGCCATCAAGGCGGCACAGGAAAAAATGACCGCTGCATCACATAAACTTGCTGAGGCTATGTATGCTAAAACTACGGCACAACCCGGAACGGGAGAAGGCGCCGGCGCTTATGCCGGGGGGCCGGAGACAGCCGGACATGAGGGAGGCAGCCCGAAAGACGAGAATGTCGTTGACGCGGACTTCGAAGATGTAAAGTAATCAGTAATATGATACCATCTCGCTTTCAAAGGATAACGCGGCGGCAAGGAGGAGTCGCCGCAGGCGTATTACTAATACGTCGAGGACGCCGACGACGAAGCCAATAAAGTTAGCCAAAGAAAGCGAAATGGTATGAGGTTTCTACTGACAAACGATGACGGTATATATGCGAAGGGGTTGAGTGTTCTGTATCAGGAGATCTCAAGGGATGCGGACTGTCTGATTGTGGCTCCTGAAGTTGAACAGAGCGCCGTGGGCCATGCGATTACCCTCTTCCGTCCCCTAATGGTAAGAAAAGCAAGAAAAAACGGGAATTTCCTTGGATATGCCGTAACGGGGACACCGGCGGACTGTGTCATGATCGGTATCAGGGAGTTATCCGAAAGGCCTGTAGACCTGGTCATCTCGGGGATCAATCTCGGCGCCAACGTGGGGATTAACGTGATCTATTCGGGAACTGTATCGGCAGCAACTGAGGGGGCCATTTTGGGTATCCCTTCCATGGCGGTATCTCTCGATACCCTCAGGGAAGCGGACTTTACCTTTGCCGCCAGGTTTGCCAGAAAAATGGCCCAATTCATGGTAAAAGACAACCCCCGGAAAAATATTCCCCTCAACATCAATATTCCCGCTCTTCCCGAAGACAGGATCAGGGGGATTGTCGTGACAAAACAGGGCAGGGCGCGTTTTACGGAGAACTTTGAGAGAAGGGTAGATCCGAGAGATAATGTCTACTACTGGTTAGCCGGGGAGACAAAAACTTCCGACGAGGAAGAGATCAACTCCGATGTCTATGCGCTCTCCAAAGGGATGATCTCCATTACACCAATTGATTATGATCTGACCAGGTATGATGCCCTGCCTGATTTGAGTGCCCGTATCAAGGTACTATTCGGACAGGTGGAGGAGGAGCCTCCTACCCCTTGAGACCGTATTTCTTGAGTTTATAACGCAACATGCGTTCACTGATACCGAGGATATCGGCGGCCTTCGTCTGTTGCTCGCCCGCCTTTCCCATCGCCTCAAGGATCAATTTCCGCTCTAAATATTCCAGCGACCCATGGAGTAATCCCTCTCCCTTTTTCTGACTGGACGGGGGATAGATAAGA
>MNZP01000161.1 GCA_001873675.1 Syntrophaceae bacterium CG2_30_49_12
GAACAATACAAGGGGTTAGTATGCCTATTTTATGATAATATACCATTAACATTGATCTCAGTAAGGCTCGTCTGAAGGTTTTGGGGGTATGTGACACTACTATCCCCCGTGAATCAGGCTGCTCTCCTGAAATTTTGCCCTGAAATCACCCCTCAGAGCAGAGGATGAACTACATTTTCCGATCCCAAAAAACATTGGCCAGATTTAGGTTATAAAAGATGGGGCCACGATCCTTGCCCTCATTAAACCGCAGTTTGAGGTGGGGCGAAAAGATGTGGGAAAACATGGGGTAGTCAGGAGCCCTGAGCTCCAGAGTAAGGTGGTTCTCGAAATAACGGCATTCTGCAAGGGATTAAATCTTGAGGTTATGGGGACATGTGAGTCTCCCTTGTTGGGGCCCGCCGGCAATAGAGAATTCTTTATCTATGCGAAAAAATTATGAGAGGAGAACAGGAGCCAGAGGTCAGAGGTCAGAATCCAGAAGAAAATTATTTTCATTCTGATCCCTGACCTCTGATCTCTGACCTCTGACTTCTGGATTCTCAGAGATGGTCGTTAAACTGGCAAAGACGGCGGGATTCTGCATGGGTGTCAGGAGGGCTGTGGACATGGTCCTCGATATTGCCCGGCGCAAGGGTAAAGAGAATATTTACACGTACGGGCCACTGATCCATAATCCCCAGACGGTAGAACTTCTCAGGATGCGGGGGATCGCTCCTGTCTCTCACCTGGATGAAATCCCTGAGGGATGGGCAACTATTATCATCAGGGCGCACGGCATATCGCCCCAGGAAAGAGAGAAGATCAGGGAGAAAGGGATCAGGATCATTGACGCTACCTGTCCTAAGGTTGCACATGTTCAGGCTATTATTAAAAAACATGCCCTTTTAGATTATACAGTTCTGATCGTTGGTGATGGTGAGCACCCGGAGGTAAATGGCCTCCTCGGCTATACCTGTGGTAAGGGCATTGTCATCGGCAGCAGGGATGAAGTGGATCGTCTTCCCGAACTGGATAGGGTTTGCGTAGTTGCACAGACGACACAAAGTATCGTCGAATATAACGAAATCGTAAACAGGATCAAGGCGAGATTCCCCGATCCTGTCGTTTTTGATACCATCTGTAATTCCACAGAACAGAGACAGGCAGAAGTTAAAGAACTGGCTGGACAGATGGATGCCATGGTTATCGTGGGAGGAAAGAACAGCGCAAACACGAAGCGATTGGCCAGGTTATCGGAACTTACAGGAGTGCCTACATTCCATATTGAAACTGCGGAAGAGCTTAAAAAAATGACAATGAACAGTTACGAAAGAATCGGTGTTTCTGCCGGGGCATCGACACCCAACTGGATCATTGACCGGGTGGTGGATAGCATTACAAGCTGTCAGAGCCAAAAGAGGAAAAAGATCAGGGGGCTTTTAAATCTCTGGGTATTTACCATAAGGTGCGATATATATTCCGCCATAGGCGCTGGATGCCTGTCCTTTACAGGCATGCTTTTACAGAAGCTCAATGTTAGTATCTTGAATATCCTGACCACATCCTTCTATGTTTATGCCATGCATACCCTTAATCGCTTCATCAACAGAAAAACCGGCAGCAGTATTATCGGTTCGTTCAGGGAAGAACTATATCGGAAGCATGAGAAACTCTATCTGTTCACGGCGTTGCTCGCCCTCTTTCTTGCCACGATATCTTCCTTCATCATAGGTCCGGCCCCTTTTTTTCTGCTTTTACTGATTTCTGCTCTGGGGGTACTCTACAATACCAGGTTGTTACCGGAGAACTGGCGTTTAAAAAGACTGAGAGATCTGCCGGGATCAAAAAACGTCTCCATGGCCATGGCCTGGGGTACCGTGGCCACAGTGCTCCCTCAGATAGAAATTGATCTGGCGATTACCCCCGGTATGATCGTGGCTTTTCTGTTTGTCTTTACCATGGTTTTTATCCGCTCGGCAATGTCCGATACACTTGACATCCAGAGTGATCGCCTGATTGGCAGAGAGACAATCCCTGTCCTGATTGGGAAGGAATACACTCAAATCCTCCTGCAGGGGATACTCTTCTTTCTGGTCATTTTACTCGTTATCGCCTATCCTGCAGGGTGGGTTTCCTCGTTGAGTCTTGCCCTTTTATCCTGCCCATTTTATATATGGATTTGTTTTAAGCTTTGTGATAGGAGGTCGCAACTCTCCAGTGTGATCCTGGAGGGTCTTCTGGAGACATGTTATCTCGTAGCCGGTTTGAGTGCATTTTTATGGATAGTTTTTACCATGCATGTTTCGTAAGAATGATGAAAGGTATATAATGAAAAAATTGTGTTTTGTAGCAATCCTTTTGGTGTTGATACTCTCCGGTTGTAGTGGACTCCGCTACTCCCGGGTTGCCCCGGAGGCAAAGGACTTTCATCCCCGAAGGATAGGCGTACTTCCCGTTGATGTGGGAACCTACGGAGAGGCGAGGGGTGTTATTGACGAGGTTATTGCGGGTGTCCTTGTAGAGAAACATTGGTTTGCCGATGTGGTTGCCGGCGGTACGATCAGTCGCCAGTTACAATCCAATGAGGAATTGAGAAGGGTAGTAATGAATTATCTTGCCAAACTCAAAACCGTCAACTTTTCCGACCCTGAACTCTCCAAAAAGATTGGTGAACTTTCGAGAATTGATGCCTTTCTGGTGGTGAATGTGGACTACTGGAATTACACGGTAGAAAATGAGAAAAAACTGGCCAGGGTCGGCATGGGGGTCAAGATGGTGGAGGCCGGCGCCGGAAAGATCATCTGGGAAGCAAGCCATCACCTCTCAGAAGATTATCGTTTCTTCAAACCTGCACTTCCCGATGTGGCCAAAAGTCTCTGCAAAAAAATGTTAAGCTACATGCCACATTAATCTTTTTTATAAGGAGGTTATTTCATGAAGGAAAAGGTACAGAAAGCGATAGAACGTATAAGGCCCTCTCTTCAGGCTGACGGGGGAGATGTTGAGCTGGTTGATGTGAGCGATGACGGCATCGTGAAGGTTAAATTGGTAGGTGCCTGTTGTGGCTGTCCCATGTCACAGATGACATTAAAGATGGGGATTCAGAAACATCTGCAGAAGGAAATTCCTGAAATTAAAGATGTGGTTTCTGTGTCGTGAGTTTACCGGCTCTACGCAAGGAGAAGAAATATGGCGTACGTAATTACGGATAATTGCATTTGCTGTGGTTCCTGTCAGGAGGAATGTCCTGAAGAAGCAATCAGTGAGGGAGAGGACAAATATGTTATTGATTCCAATCTTTGTATAGATTGCGGGACCTGTGCCGATCAATGCCCGGTTGAGGCGATCATACCGGCAGATGAAAGATAGGTCGTATTAGGGAGTAAAGGGCGACCTCCGTCACCCCCGAAAGACTGCAAGTATTCCATACCCGTTAATTTCCCTATTTTCCTGGTAAGACTAAAGATGGGACAATTTATCACCTTCGAGGGTATTGAGGGTAGCGGTAAGACTACCCAGATCAGAATGGCAGGTAAATACCTGAAGCGCCATCATATCCCTTTTCTCATCACCTCGGAACCCGGGGGGACCCCCTTAGGGAGAAAGATCAGAAAGATTCTTTTAAATAGAGACAGTTATGGGATCTGCGCCGAAGCAGAAGTTCTTCTCTTTTCTGCCGCCAGGGTTCAGCATGTAAGAGATGTAATCTCGCCCGCACTTTCGGAAGGTAAGACCGTCTTATGCGACCGTTTTTCCGATTCCACTCTGGTCTATCAGGGTTTGGGAAGGGGATTGGATCACGATTTTATTAAGGGACTTAATGATTTTACCTCCGCCGGCTTGAAACCGGATTTGACCATTGTCTTTGATCTACCCATTGAGATTGGCCTCCGGAGGGCGATGGAGAGGATGCGTTTGGCGGTCTCTGCTGCCCCCGATCGTTTCGAGGGAGAGGATTTAGAATTTCACAGGAAGATCAGGGAAGGTTATCTTCTTCTCGCAAAACAGGAGCCCGAGCGATTCAGGATCATAGACAGCGCAAAGGATGTCATCAGCATCAATCGTGAGGTGTGTTCATACCTGAAGGGCATTTATGCCCGGAAAACATGATATACGTGTTACGTGTTAGTGACCCACGCCCCGCAGGGGCGGTTTATCAAGGAGTAACTTTTTCGAAGTTACTCAGAAGGCGTTACGTAAAACCTAAAACTTAAAACTTAAAACCTTAGTGCTGAGGTAATTTCATGTCCTTCAAAGACATCTATGGTCATGATAAGCAGATTGCTATTCTCCAGACCACCATGGCGAAAAGGCGTGTCCCCCATGCCTATCTCTTTTACGGAATGAAGGGCATCGGCAAGAGGACAACGGCGGTGGTGTTTGCCAAAGCCATGAATTGCCTGGAAGGGGAAAAGGCATTTGATGCCTGTGACAGTTGTTCGTCCTGCCGGAAAATCGTCCACCGGAACCATCCCGATGTTACGATCGTGGCGGCGGAAGGACAATTCATCAGGATCGGAGAGATTAGATATCTCCAGAACCAGATGAAATTCAAGCCTTTTGAAGGGGGTAAAAGGATCTTTATCATCGTTGATGCGGATAAAATGAATATCACCGCGGCCAACGCTTTGCTGAAGACGCTGGAGGAGCCGTCTCCCTCCAACATACTGATATTGGTCACATCACGGCCTTACCAGCTTCCCCTCACGATCCTTTCCCGTTGTCAGCATTTAAGGTTCAATCCTTTACAGAGGGAAACCATTGCTTCATTTTTACAGGATCGTTTATCTATGGATGCCGAATCGGCCAGGGTGCTTGCTTCATCGTCGGGTGGCAGTATTGGGAAAGCGTTGGAAATGAGCAGGGATGCCTTTCTAACGCTGCGGAATACAATTCTGAGTAAGATATCAGAAAACCGGATGGAAGATCCTCTGAATGTTTTGTCCTTTGCGGGTGATTTTGGAAAGGATCGGCGAGAGATTATTGACAGGATCAATATCTTGAGGACCTGTTACAGAGATGCCCTGGTTTATAAAGAAACGGCGAAGATGGAACGTCTGATCAACCAGGATTGCGTGGAGACCATCAAATCTATCGCCGACAGATTGTCAGGACGGGACATTCTGAACAATATCAAAACGGTTGGTTGGGCCCTTGACGCTATTGACCGTAATGCCAATAAGGCATTGACTTTGGAAGCGATGATGTTTAGAATTGCCTGGTAATTGTAGATAAAGGGAGAATGGATGAGTTGAGAAATATTGTGGGCGTAAAGTTTACCAATGGAGAAAAGGTATACCTCTTTAATGCCTCTGATCTTTCGTTGAAAAAGAATGACGAGGTAATTGTCAATACCGACAACGGACCGGAAATCGGCAAGGTGGTGACAGACGTGAAGTCTGTACCGCTCTATAAATCGCCGATCAACCTTAAGGAAGTTGTCCGTAAAACCACGGAAGAAGATTTGAAGATTAAAGAAGATAACCAAAATCTGGAACAAAATGCCCGCCAATTTTTCCTCGAAAGAATCAGGACGAGAAACCTTCCCATGAAACTAATAGCTGTATCGTGTTTCTTCGACAGAAGTAAGTTGATGTTCTACTTTGCCGCGGAAAACCGTGTTGATTTCAGGGAGCTCGTCAAGGATCTGGTGCAAAAGTTCAAGACCAGGATAGAGTTAAGACAGATTGGCGCCAGACACGAGGCCTGTATTATTAAAGGGATAGGAGTCTGCGGCAGAGAGGTTTGCTGTGCCAGTTTACATAATAGTCCTGAGCGGGTTTCGATCAAGATGGCAAAAGAACAGGGTGTGTCTCTTAATGTAGAGAAGATTTCTGGACTTTGCGGGAGACTCATGTGTTGCATGGCCTTTGAATATAATGCCTACCAGGATATGAAGAGGAATATGCCGAAATGTGGAAAGATGCTCCAGACTGCCGGAGTGCGTGGCAAGGTCGTCAGGCAAAGTATCCTTCGGGGTGAGGTTCTGGTGGAGTTGGAAAATGGTAAAGAAGTTACAGTCAAGGTAGAAGATATTTAACTACTCAGGTTCACGGTTCAGAAGTTCACGGTTCAGAAGTTCACGGTTCAGAAGTTCACAGTTCAGAGGTTCACGGTTCAGAAGTTCACGGTTCAGAGGTTAATTTGAACCTTGAACCTTGAACCTTGAACCTTGAACCTTGAACCTTGAACCCTTCAAAGGTCTTTATGGAAAAAGTATTTTTTATCACCACGCCGATCTACTATGTCAACGCCTCCCCCCATATCGGTCATGCCTACACCACTATTGCCGCTGATGTCTTAACGAGGTATCACCGCCTTTCCGGCTACAGGACATTTTTTCTGACCGGAACGGATGAACACGGTGACAAGATTGCCCAGGCTGCTCAAAAGGCGAATGAAACCCCAAAGACATTTGCAGACCGCATCAGCAATCAGTTCAGAAATCTCTGGTCGGAACTTGGCATCAGCAACGATTATTTCATCAGGACAACCGATGCCGATCACATTGAGACGGTCAGGCTGATTCTGCAAAAGGTTTATGATGCGGGAGATATATATTTCGGAGAATACGAGGGATACTACTGTGTCGGTTGTGAGCGCTTCTATATGGAAAAAGAACTGCTGGATGGTCAATGCCCTGATCACCAGAGAGTGCCGGAATACCGGAAAGAGAGCAATTACTTTTTCAGGATGGGCAAATATCAGGAATGGCTCGTTCAATACATCAAAGGCCATCCCGATTTCATCAGACCGGAAAGATACAGAAATGAAGTCCTCGCCTTTCTCCGAGAACCGCTCGAGGACCTCTGTATCTCGAGACCGAAGGGAAGGCTAAGCTGGGGGATCACCCTTCCCTTCGATGAAGATTACGTGACCTATGTCTGGTTCGATGCCCTCATCAATTATATCACGGGATTGGGCTGGCCTACCGGGGAAAGATTTGGAATTTTCTGGCCCCACGCCCGGCACCTGATCGCGAAAGATATCCTGAAACCCCACGGCATTTACTGGCCTATTATGCTTAAGGCAGCAGGCATCGAACCTTACCGCCATCTCAATGTACATGGCTACTGGAATATCGGCCAGGGCAAGATGTCCAAAAGCCTGGGCAATGCGGTGCACCCCCTGGCATTGAAGGATAAATACGGACTGGAGCCTTTTCGCTATTTTCTCATGAGGGAAATGGTCTTTGGCCTTGATGCAAACTTTAATGAGGAGAGCTTTGTTAAAAGGATCAACGCCGATCTGGCAAATGACCTTGGTAATCTGGTGAGCAGGATCATGGCCATGTCCATAAAATACTGTGGCGGGAAGGCGCCTGCTGTCCCTACCCCCTCTGGGGAAGACAGGCCACTCTTTGCAGCGGCAGAAAAAGCTGTAGCCGAGGCAGAAAGGTTTTTTGCGCAGATCTCCCTGCACAGGGTATTGATTGCCACCTGGGAATTTATTAATCTGGTAAACAGGTACATTGTGGAAATAGAGCCCTGGACCATGGCTCCCGACCCCTCCCAGAGGGGAAGGCTGGAGATGGTCATCTATAACCTGTTAGAGTCCCTCCGTATCATTGCCGTTCTTATTTTGCCGTTTATGCCGGATTCAGCAAAAAAAATAATGGAGCAAATCGGGATCGGAGATATCGAGACCCAGGATTTCAAAAGTATCCGCAACTGGGGTGGCCTCCCGGCCGGGAATGCTCTGAGGCGTGCTCCTGCCCTCTTCCCCCGTGTCGCAAACAAAGAGGAAGAAGATACACCAGGGCCAGTTCTCGCGCCATAACGGCTCCGCATCACCTGCGCCCAAAGCCAACGAGAACTTTTGGTTAACTAAAAACGCCGCGGCTTTGCCAGTCCATCTTCAGCCGCTGGTTGGACGAAGCCGCTACGCGGCGGAAAAAAATCTCAAATTAGTGTATAACTCCCATCATTGCCTAATTTCGGGCGCTATCAAAACAAAGGGAGGTATACCATGAATCAAGCTGAAACGAATCGATTTAATGAGCTTTATCAGAGTCACCTGCGTTTGCTCAAGCTCCAGGGCAAAAGTCAGAAGACCATTGATGCCT
>MNZP01000085.1:0-7184 GCA_001873675.1 Syntrophaceae bacterium CG2_30_49_12
GATTGCTCGTCAATACAACCGCCGATAAGCCGCATCAGTCCAATCTTTAATATCTTGTCACTAGGTGTCACTTTTACCACCTAACTTATAAACCTTCGTTCCGCTCCTTTTAGTATGGTACAATACGTCCCTCTTGCCGAAGATACGCTCCCACCCGTCTCGGTAGGAGTCCTTCGTCACCCTCATGTCTTTGGCATAAAACATGGTTATCAACTTCTGTTCTTTCCATCCCGGTTTAATCGCCAACTTTCCCTCCTATCCATGATATTATCGCCTCTATCGTGGACAGCTTCGCACTCTTGTGAAATTCAAGATTGTTTATGCCGCCATCGGTCCATTTTATTGAAATCGATGTGTCACCGGTATATTTTTTAGAAGCTAAATCGGCCCAATAAAGCCTACATACCTCTAGCAGGTCGCTCGGCTTGAGGCTCTTTTGCCGTTCTCGCGATGAAGTCAAGTTTCATTTTCCTTCGTTCATTAGCTAATCGTTCCTTTTCAATCTCATGCCGCCTGACGGCCTTCACGCCCCCCTGTTGTAGCTTGGCAGCATCCACACCAAGACCGGTTTGCAGTTTATCCGTATCGGTCTTCATCTTAACCTGAATCTTCATCATCTCAAGCTCGTACTGCTTCTGTGCGGCCTCTGCCTGCGCCTGTTGCTGATCCTGAATGTACTTAATCCATCCCTGTTTCTCGGATTCCGGCAGGTTCGTCTTGCTGATGACAACATTCGGGTCAACCGCAAAGCCGTATTGCATCATCTCGATAAACACACTCAATTCCATCATGCGCTTTGTCTGACTGCCGGGTAATTCCTCAACATCGACATTGTATTTCAGGTTGCTCAAATCCTTCAAGTCAACCGATTGCATGAGCCTTTCAGCATCAGCACCTAAAATCTCGTAAATCTGCTCCGGCTGCATATGATTTGAAATGACATGGATAACCCGCCGATAAATTTCCTCTTCCATTTTCTTGAACTGCTTAAATAGCGGCCTGAGAATCGTTGCGCCTTGGTTCTGCCGTAACTGAAACACCACGCCAGACTCGTAATTCTGCCCCTCAACACCGAGTAAATTCAGATTGATACCCGTTATATGATGAACGATATCCTTGCTGAATTGCTCCATCTGCATGACGGCTGCGGGGAACTGAGGTACGTTGCGTTCCTCTATTTTTCTGTTTCCGCTTAAGGCCCCTTCTGACATTATGGTTATGCCGCCCGCTTCCCGCATGGAGGCCTCGGCTTGCTTATCATCGACAAAGGCCCCTAATTCGGCAAAAACTCCAGGCTGCACTTGGGTATTTATCCAATGAATCGCTTGGCTCCAACGCTTATTTATTTCCTTTTGTGGGTCTATGGCGTGTCGGATAACCCCGTAGTGCATATTAGTTTTTTTACTGACATCCTGAAACGCAAAGCATGGGACAATCGAGAACCCGTCATACCCACTTGGGCTATCGCCGTCGTATAAAACCTTATCCCCGACAAACTGTAACCACTTGACTTTCTTGTCCATTACAGTCTCGTACCCAAATGGGATACCGTAAAGAAGCGGGTAAAGTTTCTCGAAAGCGGTTTTCTCGGAAAGATCAAAAGCAACATACTTCTGCTCGTCCGGCACGTATCGGTAATACCGCTTGTACGTCTGCCAGTATTCCATATGGATGATTCTGACTCTTTTTCTCGACCTGTCATAGAAAGACATATCAAGTGGCTGAGTGTAATCAAGAAGCTCGTCATAAAACTGCGGCTGAGTTGCATAAACCCCGGTGTCATCCATTATGCTTGCCACTGAATGACCCAACATCATCCCCAAATCCATCACGTCTTCAATGTGTTTAGCGTGACGGGGAAATAAAATCTTGAAATCTTCGGCAGTTAGCCACTTATCCCAAACAATATAAGAGGCGTCTGACAGATTATTCTTTCTCGATGCCGGATCAATCTTGATATCCGAAAAAGGTAGTGCGTTGAAGTTGAATTTTATGTATCCGGGCTGTTTAGGATCAGGATCGAAATCAACCGCTATCCATCCCCTGCCGCAAGTAGTCGAAGAATCCACGGCCTCGTCAATTTCTTCTTCAATATCGTAATGCTCGTAAACCCATCCGGCCACCTTATCAACAACCTCACACCTGGGACCGTCCGATGGCTCAACAGGAGCGGAATAAAACCGGACACGGACATCCTCGTACATTCCTTTTACAATATCGATAAGACTTTTCAGGACATTCATGGTCAAGGCTGGTCTTGATTCTGCGTCAAGGATTCGCTTTTCCGTTTCCGTCCATTGCTTTCCGTCCTTGAAGTTGCAGTCCTCTTTCGCTTTCTTCATAAAAGCCGTATCGCCTGAAATGGCATTCTCGACCGCTTCAATGGCGGGTTTTAACAATTTCTGCCCTGATAAGCCTTCAAACATAGAAGTTTATCCTTCCGGCTTTACCAATTTAATTAAGGATTTCATTTTCTTATGATAGCACGGTTTACACCCCCAAAAACTTGCAACATCGTTAATCCCGATCCATTCATTAGTATTCCCACAAGCACAAAAGATTGGTAATTCAACTTTGTTTTCTGGAAACAGTAGTGCATCCAATGATTTATAATCAGACATATTCTTCCAGTATGTAGCACCTTCTGGCGTTATCATTCCGTCTATATTCATTTTCACCCCTCTTTCACAGGTAGAACCGTGTCCGGGTTAGGCACTTCCGACCGGGCAATAAACCGGGTCTTTTTCAGACAGTTTGTGCATTGTTGCGTGAACATCTTCATGCCGCCTTTTCCAAGAATATACCGATATTCAAGGGATTGTTTATCGCAACATTGCCACTCTTTACCCTTGTCGTCAACGGCGAACTTGGAGGCTTCAACATCAACAGGAGTTTCCACGACAACAGCCTCCTGTTTCGCCTCGGAGAAAAACTTGGCGTCTTTCGGGCCGATTATGGCGATGTTATCCCGCATCACGATAATCCCGGATCTCAAAATCACCTGCGGGAAAAGCGTCATGCCCCTGACAACATCAACTATCATAGCCTGTTCTTTTATGGAAATCGGTAGCCTGGACCCGTCAACAAACTCGGCTATACAGTCCAACGGACCGCTCCTTTCAAGGACTCCATCAGGAATAAAATGCATGATATTCTTGAAAAAAATTGCAGACCCGTCCCCCATTGGAACGAATGTCTGCCCGGCCCTGGCCTTCAAATGCCGAATAAATCTCAGTTGTCCGTCGTCATCCAGAACGATTTTTCTCCCACCTACGAATGTTATTTCACAGCCCATTTTGTTTCCTCCCGGTTAGTTTTCATGCCGTTGTCCATGACCGGCCCTCTGTTTGTTTTCTCATAAAATATCTGCCTACAATTTGTCTGATCCCCAGCGGAGACACCTTTCTCGAAGCCAACATGCAATAGGTCAAGGCATGGCGGTAATGGTCTCCGGTGTTCCCTACCTTTTTATATTTATACACCTTGTCCCCGCTCGCCCGATCTTCTTCGAGGATCTTCGCTACATTCGTGATCTGGCTGGCAAAGAATTTTATCTCATCCCCTATTCTCGGGAGTTCAAGCCTACCAGGGTCAGATACGAGGGTGTGCGAAGCGTCAAGCAGCTCTGTCCTGTTCCCGTAAATCTCCATTACCTTCTCATCCCAGGACGTAGGCCCCTTCTTTTTTCCCTCCTGATAGCCGCATAACCAGACCTGATACGGCTCCGCTTTGGCAAAATCCCGGACCCGATGCGTCTCTGGATATTTATCAACAACCATACACCTACACCCATAGGCTTTCGCTAAATCGTGGAGATCGTTAAAACTCGAAAGTCTCGTTACCTTCAAAATCTTCAATAGTTTCTTCGTCTTAGGCACTCCGACAACACAATGAAGCTCCTTGCCAACATCTACCCCTATGGCCGTGCCGTCCTCCGACTTCATCGCCATCACCTCAGTACCGCAGCAACCTAAAACCGTATTAATATCAAGCCTGTTTTCAGCCTCAATGTATGCCATACCAAGCATGGAGTTATAAACCTCCTGCATGGTCATGTTATGCGCGGTAGGATCAAGATAAGTCTCTAAAATTTCCTTTGGAGACACATACTTACTGACAAGCTGGCTGATCCACCAGCCTACTAAATCCTTACTTCTGCCGGGATAAAGCGCAACCCACTTCCCATGAAACGGGTAAATCTCCGCACCACACTTAATACATGCCCGGTAAACCGAACCATCAGGCCGTTGCCGTAAACTGTTTGGGAACTCCAACTCCATGCACGTCTCGGCGTTACATTTCCTGCACCGGATCATCCATACCCTTTGGTCGCTAGCAGAATACATAGCGTCAATGCCGTAATCAGGGATAGACGGTGTTGAAAGATAAACTTCTTCCCGAACCTCCGAGTGAGCCATGCGCTGTTTTGCCATAGCGATCATGTTCGATTTCATCTCATCGCATTCGTCAAAAACGATCCGGTCTGCCGAGAACGTCTTCAACTTTGTGGATGTTTCCTTAACGTCTCCGGCCTTGTTTGAGCTCGGCCTTGCACCACGGATATGAAGAAAGCCTCCGCCGATCTGCTTGATGGTAGCTGAGTCGGTGTTTGCGACATGAGATTGAATGCACCTGTTGGCTGCAATTAACGGGTCAAATCGATACTTTGTGAACTCTCCGGCATCGTCACCAGTCGGGAATAAATAACCGACGCCGTATTTATATTTGCCGTGAATCATGCCATGAACGGATTTGAGAACTTCGTTTGTTGTAAAACCTGTTTGAGCACCTTTCTTAGAACAACTAATCCTTGACGTGTCGTTTAGGATGTCCACCTGATACAGATGCCAAGCGTCAACCTCGAAAGGCGTAGTGGCGTTCAGCATAATCTTGTTCAATTTCGTCCAAAAGAACGGGCTAGCCGCCGCCATGTGCCGAATGAATAGCTCCTTGCTCATCCCTCCTGGGATTTCAATGCCGTCAAGGTTGATGTCGGGAACTATTTTTCGGGCGGCTTTAGGCAATTTTAAACACCATTATATATAAAGGTATCAATTCCCCTCGATTGGTCTATCAAAAGTGGATGCGTCGCCTATCCATTTTATATCCGAAACCCTAACCCAAGTACCATCTTCAAATTTGACAAATTCAATGGAGGCAGAAGATTTTTTGTTATTCAATGTATCAATAATAGTGTCAATCCCGGCTTGTGTTCCTTTGACGGTTATTATCTCACTACGAAGACAAACATCAAAAGAACCATCAGCTTTGTTTTTTTCGCTTTCCAAAGATTCCACCCTGTCACATAAGAAATTGATAAGACCCCGGTGGTACTCGTCCATTACATTTTGTGTAGCAGCCCCCCTAGCCTCCGCTACCGTGTACTGGATAGCCATTATCATCCCCCCTTCTTCATATCCCGGTAAACCCGGTCAAAAGACCCGTTCTCGTAAACCGCCTGGACCGATTTAACAATAGACCGCTTTGTCCCGTCCTTCATAGTTAGCTCTGTATAAAAAACCTTGGCGGACAACGGTTTCTCCCCCGCTGACCGCCTCTCCGCTTCCCGCCTCAAACGCTTGGCTCTACGAGCGTTCATTGTCCCTCTTTAGGCTGAAATAACTTCCGCTTCCGCTTTATTCCCTCGTAAACCATCTTTGCGGCTTCTCCAGCTCCCGCTTGCCAAAGTCTTTGTTTCCCTAAAGTGTTCATCTCCTGCTCGAAAGCGTCCGGCTCAAGCTCCCCCTCCTTAACTTTCTTCTTCGTAGGCTTGAACATATTCTTGAATAACCCCCACCCTAAACCGGAACCTTTACCACCCTTTTCCATAAGATTCCTTTCAATAAAATTGTTACCTAAAACCCATACTCCTATACATTTGATTTGTCAAGTATTTTTTTATTACAGAAACCTCACCACCCGAATCTCTCTAAATCTTTTTTGTAAAATTTTTTATCACCCTTTTCAATATCGCAATCATCTTTTACCAATTCATAAGTAACTTTGTATTTGGCAATTTTATATCGTTTCTCATCCGTAAACATTCCGTGGCAATTTGCCAACCTTGCTTGATAAGCACTACTAAAATCGTACTCGTCACAATATGCTCTGCTATAAGATCCAACAAAATTACCACTCTCTCTGTCAATAATTCTATAAACTGTTCCCGGCTTCATTTCTTTTGGCTTCAATTTAATACCTCCACAATAAACTACTGTTGTTTTTTCATTTCCCCCACCCCTCACAAATGAGCCAAATGATTACGAAAACCATCAGACAAATGCCTACAACAGATTCGTCCATCGCCCTAACCTATAAATAATGATAGGCCCAAGTGAGCCACAGATGAAACCTAAAAAGGAAGTTAAGTAAATCGATTTACTAAAACCCCCTGAATAATAGACCAAGCACACTAATAAAAATGAAACAATTAAGGAACTTAAAGCGTATGCGTTGCTCTCAAAAGATAAATCAAGCCGGTCGGTAAAGAAGCGCAAAAGTTTCATGGCCTCGGCCCCATAAACAACTTGATAAAATAATCGCACGGATCGAATAGCTGCCGCTCAGTAAGTATCTGTACTCCGTCAACCTCATAAGAAGTACCTGGTTTTCGAACCTTACGAATTATCTCAAACTCGTCCTCAGAACTAATTTCATAGGCTTCCATGAATAGCTCGGCCATCTCTTTGTACGGCATAAAAGCCAATACAGGCTTACGATTATAATGTTCCTCGTATGCCTCTAATTTATTCCTGAAGTCGTCTAATCGCATGAAATGGCCTCCTTGTACGCCTCATAAGGAGCTGTTGTTTGTGTATGCCCGCAAGATCCGCATAACCAAAACATAGGACCGCAGCTTAGGCAAGTAAGGTGCATGGTCCTTTCAAGACACGTCGGACAAACGATCATTTTTACCTTAAATCTTTCGTCATCGGGATTCAGTAAATAATCCCGAACTTCCTTTAATGTGTCCCTTGTCAGCTTGAGGATCTCAATCTCTTCTTCGGCGGTGATCTTCATAAGCCACCATGGTGTTTTATAGTTTATGAACAACTTCCTCATAGATCATAGGCGTAATTAAAAAATGAAAATAGCACCCGAATACCCCACGCTCTATCTCATTCAAATGCTCAACCTTCTCAAGATAAAGAATGAAAAGACGCAAAATATCAGATTGGTCTAAA
>MNZP01000085.1:7225-7754 GCA_001873675.1 Syntrophaceae bacterium CG2_30_49_12
AAATAATCAGCCACTTGTAAGACATATTAGTTTCCCCCGTTCTCTAGATCTAATTTCTGTAAAATATACCTTAGAAAAACAATACCCATTTTTATGTTCATTCCGGTTGTTCTATCTCCGTAACATCAAAATCCGTCCGCTCTAATATCGCTACATCCTGCATACCACCCCCCCCTACGCTAACCGCTAATAATCTTTAATAATTCTCCGGCCCATACCACCGAACTTCAGGAGAAAATTCCCCGATTATCTTGAACACAAGTACCCCGCCATTGGTCTTCTGAGCAAGGACCTCAGCGGCCCCCTTCGCTTCGCTGAAATCGGTAAACTGCCAACGATATGTATCATCTGTAACCGGCACAACAGGCTTTATCCCGTAACCATATTCCGACAAATCACGCTCAGGTTCGCCCCTATCCTGATCCCTCAATGACCCAACGTGCTGCTCAAGCAATAACCCGGTATGTTGCTCAAGTAGCGAAGTTTTAAGCCATAAATCATCAAGCTCGTCACAAATCCTATCACAAAG
>MNZP01000085.1:7770-7862 GCA_001873675.1 Syntrophaceae bacterium CG2_30_49_12
TCCGATTCGGTTACTAATTTGCCCCCATGCGTCGCCTTGTAAAGCCTCTCCCGAATTTTTCCAGTACCCATAATAAAACCCCCTATTATAAT
>MNZP01000147.1 GCA_001873675.1 Syntrophaceae bacterium CG2_30_49_12
TTTGATGCGATAAAAAAGTTTATAAAAAAAGGTTTGCCTCAACTTTTGAACGTTACCAATCTTTTGTGCGTAATTTGATATAACATCCTGTAATTATGGAGCTATCAGTTATTGTAGGCCCATTATGGGCCGTAAATTAACAGGCATAAATGGCTCCAAATGCTATGCATAATTTTCATTACTATCTGATTTTATTAATATCAGTAACCCACACGTTTGATGCGATAAAAAAGTTTATAAAAAAAGGTTTGCCTCAACTTTTGAACGTTACCAATCTTTTGTGCGTAATTTGATATAACATCCTGTAATTATGGAGCTATCAGTTATTGTAGGCCCATTATGGGCCGTAAATTAACAGGCATAAATGGCTCCAAATGCTATGCATAATTTTCATTACTATCTGATTTTATTAATATCAGTAACCCACACGAAATAGCGAGGAGCCCGGCCCTGATTATGAGAGGCAGATCAGGTTGGCAGAAGATGTCCTTAAGACCTTTGAAAATACCCCGGGAGTGGTGGATGTGGATTGGTATGTGGAAGATAAACAGCCAAAATACACCCTTTCCGTGGACAAGGAGAAGGCCGCCCTTTCCGGGATCAGCACCGGCGAAGTAGCCTCCGCTCTGAAGGTGGCATTAGGGGGGAAAAAGGTGGGACTGGCGCATCTGCCACGGGAACGTGAGGATGTACCCATCTTCCTCCAGCTTCCACGGCCGGAACGATCGAGTATCCCTGATTTGCAGGAAATTTCTCTCCCGTCGGCAAGGGGAGAAATGGCGCCCCTTGCGGAACTGGTAAAGGTGAGCGCAGGGGAGAGGGAGCGTAATATTTATCATAAAAATCTGAAACCTGTGGTATATGTGACAGGTGATGTGGCAGGCGCCGAAGAAAGCCCCGTTTATGCCATTATGCGGCTTAAAAAGGCGATCAAAGAACTCAGGATCCCCGAGGGATACGAGATTAAACAGTATTTTGCAAACCAGCCCTTTCTCACCGACAGATTAGCCCTGAAGTGGGACGGGGAGTGGCATATCACCTACGAGGTCTTCCGGGACCTTGGACTGGCCTTCGCCGCCGTTCTTATCATCATCTATATCCTCGTAGTGGGATGGTTTCGGTCCTTTACGCTGCCCCTTATTATCATGGCACCCATACCATTGAGCCTCATCGGTATCATCCCGGCCCATGCCCTGATGGGGGCCTTCTTCACCGCCACCTCCATGATCGGCTTTATCGCCGGCGCCGGCATCGTAGTGCGCAATTCGATCATCCTGGGGGATTTTATTGAAATGCGACTGAAGGAAGGCATACCTCTGGACAGGGCGGTGGTGGATGCCGGGGCGACAAGATTCCGCCCCATGCTGCTTACCGCCATGGCCGTGACGGTTGGGGCGTCGGTTATCCTCTTTGATCCGATCTTTCAGGGACTGGCCATCTCCCTTATGGCCGGGGAAGTAGCCTCCACCCTCTTTTCGCGGATGGTGGTACCCATTTTGTATTACCTCGGTAAAAGAGGATGGAAGGACAGGAATAAAAGATAAGGGTTAGCTCTATGTCAGAGATAATTGAAGATAAGAAATCTGCAAGAATTCGTAATCGCCGTGTTCACATGGCGAATGAAAGAACATTTCTTGCGTGGATAAGAACAAGCATTGGGATAATAACATTCGGTTTTGTTGTTGAAAAGTTTGCGTTGTTCATAAAGCAAATGTCATTGATTTTGGGAAAAGCTAATATTGAAAATGCCCCGCCTCCTTCTCATGGATATTCTGCAATCGTTGGAATATTCCTTGTCGGTCTTGGCACGTTGATGGGCCTGCTTGCATTTGTCAGGTACAAGAAGGTAGAGAGACAAATAGAAGAGGATACATATCAACCGTCATTGATATTTGACATACTGATCACCATATCAGTCCTTGCAGTCGGAATCTTCCTTGTAATGTATTTGGCTCATAGTACTTAAAGCAGATGCAGCTGGCAATGGAAAAGAAGCAAAAACCCAAAGAACCCCCATGTCTGGAACAGACACAACGAAGGATGAAAACAGCGGCATTGTAATTTAAATGAATCATGGTTAATATCATAATTGTTGATCAAAGACAATTACTTGGTAAGGAGGAAAGATATGTTACTCAATGAATGGTTAAGATTGATCGCGGGGATTTTTATTTTAATCAGTGTCGTTTTGGGACTTCTTTTCAGCAATTACTGGTTCATCCTTACCCTCTTTGTGGCCTTGAATCTGATTCAATCTGCTTTCACCCGCTGGTGCCCCATGATGACATTTTTGAGGAAGTTAGGGGTTAGAGAAGAATAGCCGCGAGGATACAATCACGGCTACTCAGGAGCCAGAAGAAAGTTATTTCCATTTTGGCTCCTGAATTCTGAGTTCTATATTTTTATATAAGGGGAGAGAAAGATGCCCAGTGTTTGTCTTTACTTTCAGGTTCATCAGCCATATCGCCTGAGGTACTATTCCTTCTTTGACGTTGGTCGTTACCATACCTACGAAGACAGTGAGAAAAACCGCCAGATCCTCAATAAGGTGGCGGAAAAATGTTACCTCCCGGCAAATGCGATGATGCTCGATTTGATAAAAAAATATCAGGGTAAGTTCAGGATCGCCTTTTCCATGAGCGGTGTGGTTCTCGATCAGCTTGAAGAATATCGGATGGATGTCCTGGATAGCTTCAAACGTCTCGCCGAGACGGGATGTGTTGAATTCCTCTGCGAGACCTCTTGTCATTCCCTTGCTTTCCTTTTCTCCCGGCGGGAATTCAGGGAACAGGTCGCCCTGCACAAAAAGAGGGTCAGTTCCCTCTTTGGTCAAACCCCGGTAACATTTCGCTATACGGAGCTTATCTATAACAATGAACTTGCAAAGATCATAGAAAAAATGGGATATAAGGTCATTTTCGCCGAGGGGGCGGATAAGATCATGGGCTGGCGGAGTCCCAATTTTGTCTATCAACCGGCAGGGTGTATGAAAATAAAGTTGCTCTTGAGGAACTACCGGCTCTCTGATGACATCTCCTTCCGCTTCTCCAACCCGGAATGGACAGAGTATCCCCTCCAGGCGGATAAATTTGCCCAGTGGGTCCATAGCATCAACGTTGCCGGTGAGGTCATCAACCTTTTTATGGATTACGAGACATTTGGTGAACATCAGTGGGAGGAAACGGGGATTTTTAAGTTTTTCCAGGTGCTTCCCCGTGAAATCTTAAAACATCCTGACTTCAGATTTCAGACCCCCGCCGAGGTTGCCCGGGACTATGATCCTGTTGCCCAGTTGAATGTGCCGGATTTTATCTCCTGGGCGGACGTAGAGAGGGACCTGACCGCCTGGCTGGGAAATTCAATGCAGAATGATGCCCTTCACTCACTGTACAAGATGGAAAGAAAGGTCCGTCAAAGCAAAGATGAACGTCTTCTCAAGACCTGGCGCAGACTCCAGACATCGGATCATTTCTATTACATGTGCACCAAATGGTTTGCCGACGGAGACGTTCATAAATATTTCAATCCCTATGGCTCACCGTATGATGCCTATATCAACTATATGAACATCCTTGACGACTTTTCCCGTTCTCTATCCGGGAAAGTCTAGGTTCAGGGTTCAGGGTTCAAAACCTTTGAACCTCGAACCCTTGAACCCTTTTCAATAAGGAGGGTAATTCATGACAGAGAACAACAACGGTTATCTTTTTGAGGTCAGTTGGGAGGTCTGTAACAAGGTCGGGGGGATATATACAGTTATCACCAGTAAGGTGAGGGAAGCGATCCGTGCCTATGGTGATAACTACTTTCTCTTAGGGCCAGACATTAAAACAAATCCCGATTTTGAAGAAACAGAAGAAGATTGCTGGAAGGAGATAAGAGAACACACGGCCATCAGGGAGATTCCCTGTCGCTTTGGCCGATGGAAGATCCCTGGTGAACCAAAGGTCATCCTGGTAAGCTCCGGGGAGAAATACAATAAAGACCAACTTCTCTACAGTATGTGGGAAGACTACGGCGTAGATTCCATCGCCGGCGGATGGGATTACGTCGAACCGGTGATGTTCAGCTATGCCTGTGGCGAGGTTATTGAAACCATCTATAATCTGTTGGCAAGACCTGAGGATATACCAACTGTTGCCCAGTTCCACGAATGGATGACAGGGGCGGGTCTCCTCTATCTGAAAAAGAGGGCGCCGGAAATCGGCGCCGTCTTTACCACCCATGCCACGATCCTGGGGAGATCCCTTGCCGGTGCAGGGATGGATATCTACTCTATGATGGAAAATATCTCCCCCCAGCGGGAAGCAACTACTTATAATATCACCGCCAAATATTCGATGGAATTGGTAGCGGCGCGGGAGGCGGATTGTTTTACGACGGTTAGTGAGATAACCGCTTCCGAGGCAAAAAATTTTCTTGGCCACAGCCCTACGATCATCACCCCCAATGGCCTGGATATGGACCGTATTCCAGACCTCACCGTAGATAGAACACCTGCGGTAAAATCCAGGGAAAGGCTCCTTGCCGCTGCCTCAAAATTCCTGAGAAAAGACCTCCCCGCGAACACAAAGATTGTAAATATCTCAGGGCGTTACGAATTCCACAACAAGGGTATAGATATCTTTTTGAATGTGCTTGGACGTCTCGACAAAGAAATGACGGAAAACGAGTCCCTCCTGGCCTATCTCTTTGTACTTGGCAGTCACACGGATCTGATCCCTTCCCTCCAGAGCGGCTACACAAGGGCTGAGACAGGAAATCCACCGATTGCAACCCACAGGCTTCATTACGAGGCATCGGATCCTATTCTCGAAACATGCGGCAGGGTAGGGCTCAGGAACACGCCAGGCAACAAAGTCAATGTCATCTTTATCCCGACGTATTTAACCGGTCATAATGGTCTGATCAACATGACCTATTACGAAGCCCTTTCCGGATGCGATCTGGGGGTTTTCCCGTCCTATTACGAACCCTGGGGTTATACACCCCTCGAAAGCGCTGCCTATGCGGTACCTACCATTACAACCGATCAGGCCGGTTTTGGCCTGTTTGTCCTCTCCGCTATCGGTGAAAACAGGGGCGTTATCCTCCTCCCGCGCAAAGGACAGGCAATGAACGTCATCGAAGACAACCTGTACAGCATTTTAAAAGACTTTCTCACCTGGTCAGATACGGAATTGCTTGAAAGACGGAAAATAGCCCGGGATGTGGCCCTGCGGACGAACTGGGAGGACTTCTTCGGCGCTTATCGGGAGGCGTATGACAAGGCCTTAGCGGTAGCCCGTGTACGTTCCGAAAAACTTGTCTCCATCGGTTACCGGGAGGCAAAGCCCCCCATTACCCTTGTCGTATCTACGCAGCCCCATTTCCGGATGTTTACCGCCGTCGCCAATCTTCCCCCGAAGATTGAACGACTGAGGGAGATGGCCTACAATCTATGGTGGACGTGGAACCCCGAAGCTCTTGACCTGTTTGCCTTACTCGCTCCCAGGACATGGGCAGAGATGAAAAATAATCCGGTCAGGATGCTGGAGACAGTATCCCGTGAGAGGTTGCTGGCGATGTCGGAAAATCCGAGCTACATGCACCTCTATGCCGAGATAATGCAAAAATTTGACGAATATATGAGTGAAAAGTCCCCCTGTGCAAAGGTTGAAATCTCCGAAGAAATCAAGTCGTCATCACCGATAGCCTATTTCTCAACGGAATATGGCCTTCATGGGAGCATACCGATCTATTCAGGTGGACTGGGCATCCTTTCCGGCGATCACCTAAAGACGGCCAGCGACCTCAATATCCCTCTCGTGGGCGTTGGTTTACTGTACAAGAGCGGCTATTTTAAACAGATTATTGATAACAATGGCATACAGATGGCGGAATATCCGGAAAATGACTTTTCCAATATGCCTGTCCAGATCGTACAGGACGACAGGGGAAATGAGGTTCAGATCTCCCTTGAACTGCCGGGACGAACCCTTTTTGCCAACGTATGGGAAGCCCGTGTGGGACGTGTTTCTCTGTACCTCCTGGACACGGATGTACCCAGAAATACCGCCCAGGACAAAAAGATAACGGAACGCCTGTACTACGCTGACCAGAGAACAAGGATAGAACAGGAGATCCTTCTCGGCGCCGGCGGTGTCAAGTTGTTAAAAAAGTTAGGCATCAAACCGTGCGTCTATCACCTCAACGAGGGGCATTCCGCTTTTCTCCTGTTTGAACGTATCTCGGCGCTGATGACGGAGGAAGGGCTTTCCTTTGAAGAGGCATGTGAAGTTGTGCGGGGCAGGACTGTCTTTACCACCCACACGCCCGTTGAGGCCGGACATGAGAGATTCAGCAAGGAGTTGATGGAACATTACTTTTCCGGTTTTGTTAAACGTACCGGCATTTCCTGGTCGCAGTTCTGGGAATTGGGACGAAAGGAAAGCGGTGAGGACAAGCCCTTTTTTATGACCGTTCTTGCCCTCAAGCTGACCCAGATGAGCAATGCGGTAAGCCGGATTCACGGTCGGGTATCGCGCCGCATGTGGCGTGATGTGTGGAAGGGCTTTCACGAGACCGACACCCCGATTCGTCACATAACCAACGGCGTTCATGTGATGTCCTATATGGCGCCGAGGATGAAAGAATTGTTAGAGACCTATCTGGGAGTGGACTGTGGGACAATGATCTCGGATCCTGAGGTTTGGGCAAGAATCCAGGAGATACCCGATGCGTTGCTGTGGCGCACAAGATATGAAATTAAGCAAAGAACTATCGAATTTTTAAGTGATTATATTTCCAGAAACTGGGAAAAGTACGGTTACACTAAAATGTGGCAGGAAGAACTGCTTTCCGGGATCAACCCGGCGGCCCTCTTGATTGGATTCGCCAGACGATTTGCCCCTTACAAACGCGCCGATCTTCTGCTGTCCGACCTGGATCGCTTAGAGAGGATTTTGAATCATCAGACACGTCCCGTGCATATCATCTTTGCGGGGAAGGCCCATCCAAACGACGAGATGGGAAAAAGCCTGATTAAAAAGGTCATTGATGCCTGCAAGGACAAAAGATTTAAAGGGAAAATGTTCTTTATTGAGGATTATGACATTCGAGTCGCCCGTCACCTTGTTCAGGGGGTTGATGTCTGGCTGAATACCCCCCGCAGGCATTATGAAGCGAGCGGCACCAGCGGCATAAAGGCCGCAGCGAATGGAGTTCTTAATCTTAGCGTAGCCGATGGGTGGTGGGCCGAAGGTTATGATGGAACTAACGGCTGGACAATTGGAACTGTGGAGAAGGGGCGCCTGGAAGATACGGTACATACCGACGAGGAAGACAGCAGGTCGCTCTATTCACTCCTCGAAAATTCCGTGATCCCCACTTTCTACGACCGTGAAGTATCAGGCTTACCCGAGAAATGGATCAGTATGATCAAAAGATCAATGCAGACCCTGGGTCCAAAGTTCACTTCCGAGAGGATGCTCCTCCAGTATTACCAGGAAATGTACCTGCCCACAGTGAGAAGGACAGGCAAGCTAAACGAAGACTCTTACAAGCTGGCTAAGGAACTTGCCGACTGGAAACTTAAAATTCCCATCCGGTTTTCCTCTCTTAAGATATTGGATGTTAACATCGGTGGTCTTCATGGAAGCACCGTTCTTGTCGCTCAGCCGTTGCTTGTCGAGGTAATGATTGATCCCGGCAGGCTGGAACCTGAGGAAATCTTAGTCGAGATGGTGATCGGGAAAAAAGAAGGAGACGATTTTGCCGATAATCCGGAATGTGTGCCCCTGGAAATTGTGAAGAGGGGAGCAGACGGAGTCCTTACCTTTTCTGTCGCGTACGTTGTTCAGGAGAACGGATCTTACTGCTACGGGATCCGGGTGATGCCCTATAATAAAAATGCCCCTTACCGGCACGAGGCAGGCCTCGTCCTCTGGGGATGATTTTATATTTTGGAACCATCTCCAAAAAAGTTGGTAAAAATAGAATTGACTTAAGCATTATAATTTGTAACTGTTCAGGTAGCCACCAAGGCACTAAGACACGAAGGATAGATATGAGTTTTTCCACTTTGTCTGAAAAGGAAGAAGGCATTGCAAGAAAAATAGTAGATGCGGCATACACCGTACATAAAATACTTGGACCGGGTTTGCTTGAGAGAGTTTATGAAGTCTGTTTCTGGCATGAGCTTTCTAAACGAGGATTAAAATATCAAAGGCAGGCAG
>MNZP01000186.1 GCA_001873675.1 Syntrophaceae bacterium CG2_30_49_12
GGAGAGGACCTAATAGCCATACTAGCCCGAGTTTCCTAATTAAAGTTTACCATGATACATAACCATTTGTGAATAGTAGAGTTTTGGGGTTTTCTAACTATGCCCTAAAAATAATAACAGAAAAGACTTTAAAATAGAGGTTGACTTTCAATTTAATATGCCCTAATATCTTCTTCAAAAAGGAGGTGTGGGCATGGAACGGCTTGAAACCAAGAAGGTCAGCGGTCATACCTATTACTATTATTCCGAGTGGGGCTGGGTTAACGGCAAATGCAGACGCAAGTGGCAAAAATACCTTGGCAAATTGGAAGATATCGTCAAGGCCTGCGAGGGGAGAGGGCCAGCCCCGGCCTATGCGGAGATCTTTCAGTGGGGTTTGCCCTCCGCCTTGTGGCGGGAATGTTCCCTGGCCAGCGTGATGGAGCAAATCGATGCGCTATGCCCTAAGCGTAATCAGGGGCTGAGTACGGGTCAGTACCTGGCCATCGCGGCGCTCAACCGTGCGATTCGGCCCCAGAGCAAACGCTGCATGTGGGAATGGTTCTCCCAAACCGTGTTGCTCCGCTACCTGCCTGAGGCTTCCAAGGAGGCCCTCAGTTCGCAGCGCTTCTGGGATCATATGGGCAGAATCGACGCGGATACGGCAGCGGAGATATGGAAAAACATTCTAAGGGATGTGGCCGAACGTGAAGGGCTGGATCTGTCTTCGATTTCCTATGACGGAACGAACTTTTACACGTTCATCGACACCTTCAACCTTCGATGCCAGATCGCCAAGCGCGGCAAGAACAAACAAGGGCGGAGCAACCTGCGGCAGGTCAGCTATGCGCTTTTCTGTTGTGCGGATGGCCACATGCCTCTGTTTTACGATGTCTACGAAGGTAACCGCAACGACGCCAAGGAGTTTCCACTGATCCTGCAAAGATTCAATGCTTTTCTCGGCGAGTTTTGCGTGCAAGGATGTGGGCCGGCGGATATCACGCTGGTCTTTGACAAAGGAAACAATTCGGCGTCCAACTTTACCCTGATCGATGGGATGGGACTGCACTTCGTTGGCTCGGCGAAGCTGGACGAACATAAGGACCTGGTGCGTATATCCAACGACGATGTACGCTTTGTTCCTTGCGAGGCGGCCGGGTTGGAAGGGACTAATGCCTTCCGGGTCGAAAAGGCGGTCTATGGCAAGGAGCGGATTGTGGTGGTGAGCTTCAGCCAGAATCTTTTCAATACCCAGTGGCTGACGCTGCAAAATGACACGCACAAGGCCCTGGAGCAGCTTTGCGCGTTACGCCAGAAGCTGCAGGATCGGGCTGCTGGCCTGATTCAGCGCGGCCGCGCGCCCACGGTGCAGTCGGTGCAAAAGCAGTGTGAGGGCATTTTGAGCCGACAGTACCTGAAACAGATTATCAACGTGCAGATCAGCGAAGGCCCTCAGAATACAGCACAACTGGACTACACGATTAATTCGGCTGTTCTTAGTGAACTATCCGACACCCACCTTGGCAAGACCCTGATCATTACAGACCGGGCGGCCTGGGATGATGCCAGAATCATCCAAGCCTATCGCGGCCAGTTCATCATCGAGAACGTCTTCAAAGAGATGAAGGATCGCAGGAACGGCACCTGGTGGCCACTGAATCACTGGACAGACTCCAAGATCAGGGTCCATGGGCTCTATTGCACCATCGCCCTTTTATTACGAGCGCTGATGTGGCGGCGCATAACAAAGGCGGGGGTTCGACTTTCCATGAACAGACTGCTCTCAGAACTTGACGACATTCGGGAGGTGATTAATATATATGCCAAAAAACGCGGCCAGAAGACTGTCCGCAGGCAATCTGTGCTGAGCAGAACCTCAGAACTCCAGGACAAACTGATCGCGATTCTTGGCCTTAAGGAAGAAGCGAACAGAGTTTTAGGGTAAGGATTCACTCTGCGAATTCTTATACATTACAGCTATTTACATATGACCTTTTTCATAAATAGGAAACTCGGGCTAGGACTTTCGATAATTACTCCTGAGACTAAATTAGAAAAATTGTTGTGGAATTTATATGAGAAATATGCTGAAGATATGGAGCTTAGAAAACAATTTAACCCCTTAGAAACTTTAGGGCAAGAAAGTGTTAAAAATATAAAATATGGAGCGGCTTATATTGAAAGCGTTAAAGCACAAGACACTTTTTATTACGATATTCGTATAAATAAAATTATGGCTCCCCAAGTGCCGACCCAGCCACCCTTACCAGCAATAAATGTAAATGTGGCAGGTTTTTCTTGGGAAAAAGTGAGGTAATTATGAATAATACAGCGAATACATCAATTCTTAGCGAAAGCGTTATTTATAGCCCCCAGCAGGTAGGCTCGGTTGGAAGTTTTCCTATTTTTCTTTTTCCAGGCATAGCCATACCTTCAGTAAGCGATATTTTTAGAAAAGAAACCGAAAAGCTAGAAATTGAAAAATTAAACATTCCTCAAGATACGGATATACTTGAATTGGCCAAGAAATTTTATTCGGACCACAAAGAAACTTTATTAAGGGAATATAAAGGCAAATATATTGTTTTCGCGAGTGGGCAGAACTGAAATAGATTCCACCATGTGGGCCGATGATACGCCTGTGGTGAGTTGCTCGAATGGTTGCAGGATCGCGCTTGAATCCAGGGCGCAACTGGTGTAAAATAAAATCAATTTTATCGGGAGGTGATATGCGATGACCATATCTGTGGACGAACTGGCAACAAAGGCCATGTCTCTGCCCGGCGAAGCAAGAGCTCTGCTGGCTGAAAAACTTGTTGAGAGCCTCGACCAGGAATTGGTTCAGGATATTTGGCTTGCCGAGGCAAAGAGACGTCGTGACGAAGTGAGAAACGGTCAAGTGAAACCAATACCTGGTATTGACGCTATGGAAAGCATTCGCAAGCTGCTTGACGACAAATGACATATTCATTCCATCCAGAGGCACGTGTTGAGTTCAAAGAAGCAACACTTTATTATTCAGAGAAAAGCCGTTCATTGGGGTCAGCGTTTTACTCTGAAGTGGAGTATGCGATCGAAAAAATAGTTGAAAACCCACTCCTATATCGTGTGATTGATGAAGACGTTCGACGTTGCCTCACCAGACGCTTTCCTTACGCCATTCTTTATTGCATCGAGGACCATTACATTCTGATACTGGCCGTCATGCACTGCAGCAGGGAGCCGTCGTATTGGAAACATAGGCTTGCCGAGAAATAAAGGCGCGAACACTTATAATGCCTCCGCCAATAGTAGGGAAATAGGGGACATTGTTGACAAATTATACAAAACACATTAGGGCATAACCAGGCAATCCAGCCGACCGCTTACAGCGGCGGCTGATTTTTTCGTTCCGCGCGACTGCGCCGCGATTGGGCATCATGGTAAGCAAGCTCAGAAACCTTGGTCGGCACTCACAGGAGATGCTTGCGGCTGCAGGGATCAGGACGGAGGGCCAACTCCGAAAAATGGGCGCGGCAGAGGCTTTTATTGCCGTGAAGCGCGCGGGCTGTGCCCCCAGCTTGAATCTTCTCTGGGCAATCGAGGGTGCCCTGACAGACCGTGACTGGAAGGCAGTTGCGAAAAACGACCGTCTTTCCTTGCTTACTCAAGTGGAAATACTGGAAAAGGAGAACCCATGAACGAAGCAATCGAAGTCGTCATCTTCAAGGCCAAGGCGGGCGTATCGGACGAACAACTGCGAACCGCTGCCTTGGCTGTCACGCCCATTCTCGGAAAAATGCCGGGCTTCATCAGCCGCGAATTTGGCATCTCAGAGAATGGCCGGTACATCGATGTTGTTCACTGGAAGGATCTTCCGTCGGCGAAGGCCGCGGCTGAAAAGGTCATGGATATCCCAAAGTGCGGTGAATTTTTTGGTCTCATCGATCAGAACCAAATGCAGTTCATGCACTTCACCAAGGTGGCATGACGCCCAACATGGCGCTCCAGCCGATGTCGGCGCTAACGCGCCGCCGCGGCTGCCTAAGAACGGCAACAGGGCCGCCGTCTTAGGCGGCACGCGCTCAGCTCGCCCCGTTATGCGTGTAATCAAGAGTAGAGAATGATATAATTGAAAACATGAAATTCGAATGGGATACGAAGAAGGCCCACTTAAATTTACGTAAGCACGAGGTCTCTTTTGAGGAAGCCGCAACAGCATTAAGAGATCCGATGGCCGCCACTGGCGCAGATCCAGACAATTCAATTACTGAGGATAGGTACGTAACCTTCGGTGTCTCGGGACGAGGTAGGTTGTTAGTGGTGGCTCATACGGAGGACGGAGAAACTATTCGAATAATAAGTGCTCGCGTTGCGAGCAGAGGAGAGCGAAAGATATATGAAGAAGGTTAAAACGAGCGATAAAGACGAATTGCGTGAGGAGTACAGACGGTCAGACTTCCCTGGTGGTTTGGTACGCGGCAAGTATGCGATACGTCAGCGTGAGTCATCAAATATTGTTGTCCTTAAACCGGAAGTAGCTGAAGCCTTCCCAAACGAACAAGCCGTTAACAGCGCTCTTCTGTCGCTAATCGACCTCGCACAGAAAACAGCGCGCATAACAAAGCGCTCAACCGGACGCGCCAAAAAGCAGCGCGCCGGTTAGTTTTATCGTTACGAAAGGATTTAGATGCTTGAAAGAATAAGAGTTTTTTCCGGTAACGCGAATCTGGCCCTGGCGGAAAAAATATGTGAAAATCTGGGGGTCCCCCTCGGAAGGGCCAACGTGACTACTTTCAGTGACGGTGAAACCAGGGTGGAAATCAATGAAAATGTTCGGGGTATGGATGTTTTCATTATTCAATCCACCTGTACACCGGTCAATATAACCTGCATGGAACTGCTCATTATGATTGATGCCATGAAGAGGGCTTCCGCGGATCGTATCACGGCCGTCATTCCTTATTACGGTTATGCCAGACAGGATAGAAAGGTGGCGCCCAGGGCGCCGATTTCGGCAAAACTCATTGCCGATCTGATCACCACGGCAGGGGCCAACCGTGTTCTCTCCCTGGATCTCCACGCCGGCCAGATTCAGGGGTTTTTTAATATCCCTGTTGATAACCTGTTCGCCACCCCCGTCCTTTTAAAATACATCAAGAGAAACTATGAGGACAACATCGTCATCGTTTCCCCGGACACCGGTGGCGTTGAAAGGGCAAGGGGATTCGGCAAGAGGATAGGGGCAACCCTTGCCATCATTGATAAAAGGAGAGAAGGGCCGAATGAGGCGCAGGTCATGAATATCATCGGTAATGTAAGGGATAAAAAAGTCATCATTTTCGACGATATGATTGATACAGCGGGAACCGTGGTACAGGCAGCCGAAGCCCTGGAGAAAGAGGGCGCCACTGAAATCTCCGCCTGTTGCACCCACCCCGTTCTTTCAGGGCCGGCCATAGAGAGGATTGGATGTTCCTGCATAAAAGAGGCCGTGGTCACGGATACAATTCCTCTGCAGGAAAAAGCAAAGGCATGCGGTCGCATTAAGGTTCTCTCTGTTGCCGGATTGCTAAGTGAGGCCGTGAGAAGGATTTACTACAATGATTCGGTCAGTTCGCTTTTTATTTAGGAGGATAGATGGAGGCAAGTGAGCTAAAGGTCTGCATCCGCAATGGATGTGGAAATGGTCCGGCGAGAAGGTTGAGAAAGGAAGGATTAGTTCCGGCAGTTCTTTACGGACCAAGGACGGAGACGATGCTGTTGTCGGTAAATTCTTCCGAGCTGATGAAGTTGTTAAGAGAAAAGGGAAAAGATGTCTTCATCAAGCTCATCATTGATGATCAGGGGTGGAAGGGGGAAAAGTTTTCGGTCCTCAGAGAGATACAGACCAACCCGATAACGGGAAGATTTTATCATGCCGATTTCTATGAAGTCAGTAGGGATGATAAGCTCGTCTTTGATATATCCCTCCATTTTATAGGGAAGCCTGTGGGCATTGAAGAGGGGGGCAATTTTCAACATCTGAAAAGAGAACTGAAGGTTTCATGCCTTCCGGCAATACTACCCGCATTTATTGAGGTGAACGTCAGCGAGCTTCATATCGGCGAGGCGATCAAGGTACGGGACATTAAGTCGGTAGATGGTGTAACTGTCCTTGATCCTGAAGATATGGCGATCGCCATGGTGACAGCCCCGAAAATCGTTTCTGAAACTGAAAAGGAAGATGAATCTAAATCGTCCGCAGAGGAAAAAGAGTAAGGTCCTCCGGTGAAGCTGATAGTGGGGCTGGGAAATCCTGGTAGCCGGTACCAGTTCAGTAAACATAACATGGGATTCCTGGTCCTTGATAAGTTGGCGCAGCAGCAGAATATATCCCTCCGTCAGGAGAAGTTTGACGCTCGTTTCGGAAAGGGGAAAATTGGTAAGGCCGCCGTGTTGCTTGCCAAACCACAGACCTTCATGAACCTTAGCGGCGTTGCGGTAAGAAAGCTCACCGATTACTTTAAAACAAACCTTGAAGACCTGATCGTCATTCACGACGACATAGACCTGCCATTCAAAACAATCCGTTTAAAGATAGATGGAGGGGACGGAGGGCATAAGGGATTAAGATCTATCATAGATCATCTCGGGGGGTCAGAGTTTATCAGGGTCAGATTGGGGATAGGGAAGCCGTCCCACAGGACAATGGTGGAAGAGTATGTCTTAGGGTGTTTTTCTGAGGAGGAGATGGAAATCTTGCCTGACATTACCGGCCGGGCATGTGATGCCGTGGTGGAGGTTATTTCATCCGGTATCCAGACGGCAATGAATACATTCAATGTCAGAGGGGTCACAGATAAAGATTGCACTTTTGAACTTTAAACAGTGCCGTTTTGAATTTTAGCTAACACCTTAATTTTTAGTCCCCTCCTTCCTTACATAAAGCAGCCTTTGAATTACAGTGACATAGACAAAGAGAAGCAAAATCCATAAAGCAATCAAAACCTGACCGATAAGGAGACCTACTGTCAATGCTATAACCCTTTCCGCCCTGGTAAACAAACCGACCTGGCATTCGAGGCCCAGCCCCTCTGCTCTGGCTTTTACATAGCTGACAAGAAAAGAGCCGGTTAAGACAGCAAAAATAAGTACAATTTCCAGGGTGCTCTCTTTCGGTATGTACCAGATCATTAAGCCGCAAAGGATTGCTGCTTCAGAGATACGGTCGAATGTGGAGTCCAGGATGGCGCCGAATTTCGTGGCCTGATTGTTGAAACGGGCCACCGCTCCATCCACGAGATCAAATAAACCGGAGAGGAGAACCAGAAGCCCCCCGAAAAAAAAATGGCCTCCTCCAAGTAAATATGCCGCGGCAAAACTTATCACCAGCCCCGTAAAAGTAAGGGTATCAGGTTTCAGCCCGCTTTTACCCAGAACTTGCACGATAGGGGTGGTGATTTGTGAGCCGGCTTTTTTCCGTAGCTGATCTAAGTTCACCATTTTGTTTAGATAGTACTATGCTTCTTTTGCTTAGAGTGACGTGGGGAAGGCTGAATCTTGCTGTAAGGTTGACATAATATGGATGGGCTATTTTTCGGGTAAGGTAATCGGCCCTTCCTGTTCTTCCCCCCCTATAAAGGCCTCTGTTCTTATGTGGGCTTCATCATCAGAATATTGAATGGGTGGTGATTTCATAAAGTAAGCTGAAGTAGCCACCAGAGTCCCGCTTAAACCACGTTCAAGAGCCAACTTGCAACATCTTATGGCATCTATAACTACACCTGCAGAATTGGGGCTGTCCCATACCTCCAACTTCAGTTCCAGGTTTAGCGGTACATCGCCAAAGGTGCGCCCTTCCATCTTTATATGGCAGAATTTGCGATCCGCTAACCAGGGTACATAATCACTGGGGCCGACATGAATGTTATCATTACCGATATCATAGTCGAGCTGTGAGATAACAGCATTGGTTTTGGAGATTTTCTTGGATTCGAGGCGCTCACGCTCTAACATATTGTAAAAATCCATATTGCCGCCGAAATTCAACTGGTAGGTCCGCTCCAATTTGACGCCCCGATCGCGGAAGAGCCTGGTTAAAACGCGATGGACGATAGTTGCCCCCACCTGGGATTTAATATCGTCGCCTATCACGGGAAGACCTTTTTCGGCGAATCTTTTTTGCCAGTAAGGCTCCCTGGCGATGAAAACGGGCATACAATTGATAAAGCCACAACCGGCGGTTAGTATCTGTTCTACATACCACTTGGTAGCCATTTCGCTTCCGACGGGCAAATAATTAAGCACCACATCGGTTTTTGTATCTTTAAGGATGCCCACGATATCGGCCGTGGCCCCTGGCGCTTTGGTAATAATTCGGGACAGATATTTACCCAATCCATCATGGGTCATGCCACGATGAACGGGGACTCCTATCTTTGGCACATCGCAAAACTTAATGGTGTTGTTGGGCGGCGTGAGGATAGCTTCCGCTAAGTCCTTGCCCACTTTGTTTTTATCAATATCAAAAGCGGCTACGAAACTGATATCGGAGACATGGCAGCCTCCCAAATTGACGTGCATTAATCCCGGGACAAAGTCTTTCTCCCCGGCATTTTTATAATAGTGAACACCCTGCACGAGGGAAGAGGCGCAATTGCCCACCCCAATGATTGCCACATTTATCTTTCTCACTTTTACATTGCCCTCCCTTTAAGATAAAGTATATGCGGAGAAAATCCCGGTGTCAATAAGAAAGAGACTTGTATTAACCCTTCTATAAATGATAATAGTAAGGTGACCTGCTCCAAATCGCAATAAGAAAGGGAAAAATGGCATCAGACGGGAACGGCGCTAATCTTGGATTTGAAAGCCAGTTGTGGGCGGCGGCGGATAAGTTGCGCGGCCATATGGACGCATCGGAATATAAACACGTTGTTCTTGGATTGATCTTTCTGAAATACATCTCAGATGCATTCCAGGCCAAGTACAGGGAATTGGAAGCAAAAAGAAACACGGAGTACACCGATCCCGAAGACCGTGACGAATACACTTCGGCAAATGTCTTCTGGGTCCCTAAAGAAGCGCGATGGGAAGCGCTGCAAGCGGGCGCAAAGCAGCCGACCATCGGGAAGCTCATTGATGACGCAATGATCGCCATCGAACGGGAGAATCCTTCCCTCAAGGGGGTTTTGCAGAAAGATTATGCACGCCCGGCACTGGACAAATATCGTCTTGGGGAACTCATTGACATCATGGGTAAAATAGGAATGGGCAATGATGCCGACCGCTCGAAGGATATACTGAGCCGCGTTTACGAATATTTTCTCGGACGATTCGCTGCCGCCGAGGGCAAGGGCGGCGGTGAGTTTTACACCCCCCAGTGTATCGTTAAAATCCTGGTGCAGATGATAGAGCCGTACAGAGGCCGCGTCTATGATCCATGCTGCGGATCGGGAGGCATGTTTGTACAGAGCAAAAAGTTCGTTGAAGAGCATGGCGGCAGACAGGGCGATATTTCCATTTACGGTCAGGAATCCAACTATACTACCTGGCGGCTGGCCAAGATGAATCTGGCGATACGCAGGATTGACGCAAATCTCGGCCCGCAGAATGCGGACAGTTTCCAC